>JAGLWO010000136.1 GCA_023133395.1 Candidatus Cloacimonadota bacterium
TTTTTATGGTTTAATGGAAAACGAGAATGACGAAGAAAAAAAAGATAAAATTACAGCTTTGGATTTCGAATTTAATATAACCGAGAATTTAGAAACCGGTTTTGCTTATCTGATGCACTTGAAGAATCAAGAAAACCAGAATTTTGAGAAAGATTTCAGCCAGAGAGATATCTTATCAGGAAGATTAAACTATCAGATAGATCTGCTCGATATTTCATGCGAATACGCAGAAAGCAATGAATATGCCCGTTACGATAATCAGAAGATAGATGGAAAAGCTTTCTATTCCAATCTGACAACCTATCTCGATAAGTTCACGGTAATAGGAGCATATAAAAACTATATTAATTTCGATTCGGGGATGTCTGACCTTCCCACTGCAAATCACAGCGAAGAACCTCTGGATGATAGCTGGGAACCCGGTTTCGATGAAGAAGGCTTGATGGCTGAAGTGCAGTTCATTCCCAATTATGAAAATGAATTTGTATTGAACTATGCTGAAGGCTGGTCGAGCGATTTCAAAGTTCGTCAGTCAGATCTGTATGCAGAATTCAAACACGAATTTGAGAGTCTTACTTTTAAAGCAGAATACAGCCAATTGGAACAAATGAACAAGCTCTTTAAGAACTGGAAAAAAGAACTTACCCCTGTTTTGAGTGTTGATTTTTTAGCTGGGGAATTCCCTGTTTTAGTAAAAACTGAATATCAATATAAAGAAAAAGAACAGGGAACATCCATTAAATCTCATTATGAACCAAAATTGCAGACTGATATTGCTTATAATAATTATTCCTTTTCATTGACAGTAGAAAACCAGATCGGTGATTCTGATGACGGAGAAGATGGAGATTTCTGGATTGGAGGAGAATTTGCTGCAACAATTTTGGGCTCGACAGATATCAGAATATTTGCAGGAAAAGAGAAAGGAGGTAAAGTCTGCAGGAATGGTGTGTGCCGCTATCAATCAGAATTTGAAGGAGTACGTATTGAGATCACAACATCGTTTTGAATTGAAAATTGAAAATTTGAGAATGATGAATACATTTAAACTCCAGAACCCAGAACCTAAAACCCAAAAACCAGAAAAATTAAGTTGCTGAAATGAAATTAAAAAATTAGTTTTTTAAAATACGAGGTAAAAATGAGAAAACTATTATTTATTTTATTTATTGTTTTTTGTGTGAATTTACTTTTTGCTGATTTAGAAGTGAATGTTCCTTTCGACCCAAACCAGGTGGGTCCTGCTTATGCCGGTCAAAATTATGTGTATGAAGGTGAAACTTTCTATGTTACTAATACGGCAGTAACAGATACATTTTATCTAAATTTGTACGCTTATGAAATACCTTCTCCATGGAATATGTACTGGTGTCATGAAGGTACTTGTAGCTATCTTGGATGGGGACCGTGGGATGTAGTTCTGGAAGAGAATGTAGAATATGATATACATGCAAACATTGAAGTGAATAATACAGCTGGAAGTTTCGATTACCAATTTGTTTTTAACCACACATCCTTAGCTGATTCAGTTGTTATTGACTTCAGTTTTCGAACAGAAGATGCTTCTGGAATTGATGAACTCGTTACAGAAAAACAAATTAAACTTTATCAGAACCATCCAAACCCATTCAATCCAACTACAACAATCTCTTATAATATGATAAAAGAAGAAGTTGAAAATACCAGTATTGAAATTTATAATATTAAAGGACAGTTAACAAAAAGCTTTACAAATTTAACAGCGTCAAATAATTTTGGATTTGTACAATGGAATGGTAAAGATAATGATGGGAAAAGAGTTAATAGCGGAATATTTTTCTACAAATTAGACGGAGTGGAAAATTCTCCCATTAAAAAAATGGTATTAATAAAATAAATAAGGAGAAAAAAATGAAAAAGAGTCGTTATTTATTAATTACTATACTTCTGCTAATGACAACATTGGTGTTTGCATCGCAGATGCAAGTGGTTGCAGAGGTTTTTAGTTCAACAGGGTGAGGAAGTTGTCCTACAGCAAGGGACTTGCTGTCTCAATTAAATAACAACTATGGTGATGAGTATTTAATACCTTTAGTCTGGGATACTGACGACACTTGGGGAAATACTCGATATTGGTGGTATCCTGGTAATGGATATGTTCCCTGGGTAATTGTAGGTGGTAATATTGAACCCACCTGGAATAACTATACTTCTTATGAAAATGCATATCTTCAAACTGTTGTCGTAAATAGTCCGTTAGAAATCGATCTTGAAATGAATTTAGTTGGAGATCAGTTAGAAATTACAGCAGATATTACTGTTACTGAAAATATTCCAGCTAGCTATACAAATCCAAAAGTATTCTTTGTTATCTCAACTTTTGTAGAAGACCCTAATGCAAACTATGTAAATAAAGTTGTTGCCTACAATACTGAAGTTCCTTTCACATTAACTACTGCAGGACAATCTACAACTGAAACTACGATATTTACATTGGACCCATCCTGGGATATTGCAGAAATTAATGGGGTGGTTATTGTTCAATCATGGACAAATACAAAAGATATTCTTCAAGCTGCCACTACCAGTTTCACCGGTCTTCTTCCTATGTTTACAAGTAATGTAACAGCAGGACCTGCACATCTTGGTGTACAATTTACCAGTAATTCATTCCCTCTAACCGGTATCGAATCATGGGAATGGGACCTTGATGGTGATGGACAGATCGATAGCACAGAAGAAGATCCATATTTCCTCTATACAGAAATTGGAACGTATGATATAACACTTACAGTATTTATGGAAGGCGACTCTTCAACGGTAACTCAAGAAGATTATATAACAGTCACAGATGGTTCTAATGTTACCGGAAATTTATCTGGTATATGGATAACTGATTTCAGTCCATATAATGTTACAGATGCTGTAGAAATTACAAGTGATGATCAACTTATTATCGAACCCGGGGTTGAAGTTAATTTTGGTTCTGACATTCAACTTAAAGTTTATGGGAACCTGGTTGCAGACGCATCTTCTCGCGATGATGAACCAATTATCTTTACATCCAGTACAGAGTGGGCAGGTTTAAGATTTATAGGTACACAGGAAGCTAACCTGATTAGAAATTGTGAAATTTCAAAAGCTAATACCAGTGCTATTCTCATTGAAAACGATTCTTATGTTGATGTTATCGGTAACAAAATTTTTGATAATTCCAGTGGTTCTCTGGGAGCTGCTATTGATGTAACTTCATCAGATAATATACTAATAAGTCAGAATATTATATCCAATAATAACAGTTCAAATGACTCAGGCGGTATAGGTTGTTTAAACTCAAGTATAGAAATTTCAAATAATATTATTGTAAATAACACCGGTACCTATAGTGCTTTCAGCTTTATGAACGGTTCTGATGTACTTATGATAAACAATACGATTGCCAATAATGAATCAACTAATGGAACTCCTTACTTATTCTTCCTATTTAATTCTTCACCAACTATTATTAATTCGATTATAATCGACAATGGTGAGATTTATTTCCCACAGAGTACACCAATAATAACATATAGTTGTATAACCGGTGGATTTACAGGAACCGGTAATATCGATGATGATCCTATGTTTGTTAATCCTTCTGCTGGAGATGGTTCATCTTATGACGGTTTGAATGCTGGGTGGTGGTTACAGGAAGGCTCTCCCTGTATCGATGCTGGAGACCCTGACCCGATATATAATGACCCCGATGGTACAAGAAACGATATGGGAGCTTATGGAGGACCAGCCAGCCTTGAACCTACAAGTACAAATAACAACATTGTAAACATAATTACTAAAAGCTCCATCAGTATTTATCCTAATCCATTTAATCCACAAACTAATATTGCTCTTTCTATAACTTCAAAAGACATGCTCCATCCTATCAGTGTGGGAATTTACAATATTAAAGGGCAATTGGTTAAAACCTTAGTTGATGACGAAATTGTTACAAACACCAATTTAATCTGGGATGGAACAGATAACGCAGGAACAGTTACTTCCAGTGGTATGTACTTTGTAAAAATGAAAACAACTACCACTTCTACTGCTAAGAAAATGATATTACTGAAATAATAACAAAATTATAAGTAACTTAAAGCGGGAAGAGATTCCCGCTTTTTTATTTTATGAAATACCTTGCTATAAAATTTTTACTAAAAGGTCAGAAAGTGAAAATATTTGATGCGTTCCCAAACAGGGGTTTGGGAACGAGAAGTGTAATATGAAATGGTAAAGATAGCAATGACAAAAATGTTGCATCAGGTTTGTATTTCTATAAATT
>JAGLWO010000137.1 GCA_023133395.1 Candidatus Cloacimonadota bacterium
AGCAAAGAAACTGCAATTGAAATGGTAAAATGTATCCAACAACTTTTGGGAACTCATTATGCCGGTGCTATTACAGGAATAGCAGGTCCGCAAGGTGGAACAGAAGAAAAACCGATAGGAACTGTTCACATAGCTATTTACACAAAAGAAAAAATTATACATAATGAATACCATTTTTCAGGAGACCGTGAAACAATCAGGAAAAAATCAGCGTTAAGCTTTTTTAAATTGCTGTCCGAAGGTATCTATACCTAAATGAATATCTTTATTGTTGACAAAAAAAATAGAGAAGCATATTTTAACATTGAATTCATTCAAATTTTTTATTTTTAACCTTTATTTTTTATATTTAATTTAGTGCTGAATGAGAAAATAGTATTTAAATCAAAAAAAACTGAGGTTTCAATGATAAGAAAAATTTTAATTATAATAATATTATTCATTTCTGTTTTCTTAAATGCCCAACCTTTTGAGGTTTTAAGTCAGAATGAGAATGAACTTATCGTGAAATTTACACTACCAAAGTTTGAATTTGAAAATATAGGAACAAAAAGAGGTAACTTTTCCATAATAAATTGTCCTCATTCAATAAAAACAATCAAAGTCGGATATCCTCTTCTTCCCTATTTCTCTGAAATTGTAGGTCTACCAATTGATGGTGATGTTGAATTTCAAATCATAGGTAAAAAACAACGAGTTAAAAATAACGTTAAAATATATCCAGCTGAGAGATTAATTGATAACGGGAATTCAGTGAAATATAAATTTTATCAGAATAAAAAAGCATATAAGACATCGAAACCCTACCCGGCTAAACTCATTGTAAAAGGTGAACCAGCTTATATAAGAGATAGATATTTTACAGGCTTTAACATTAATCCATTTCAATATAAAGCTGGTTCAAAAGAACTTATTATTACAACTGAGTTGACATTTCGGATCAACATTCTCGGGGATAAAAGTGTTAGTAGACAAAACTACTTGAGCAGCAATAATTTTATTGATGAATTTGGAGACTCTTTTTTCCTTAATAATGAATTTTCTAAAAAATGGCGAAAAGAAAGGGAAATAGCAGCACCAACACCTCCTTCTAGAAATGGTGATCTCGTCAATGAAATCCAGTTCATTGTTGATGAAGAAGGAATTTATAAAATCACTTATGACCATCTTATAGAAGCTTTATCCGATCCTGATTACCCGATTGAGTTTGAAATGGAATTTGACTGGGATGAAATTGACCCCCGTAATCTTGAGCTTTCTGATGAAAATGGTCCTGTTCCTATTCATTTTGTTGGTGAAGGAGATAGCTCTTTTGACCCGGGAGATTATTTTGAATTTTTCGGAGACAGACATTACGGAGAAGAAAGATATTATGATGATTATACTGCTGAGAATGTTTACACTCTTAAACTATTGGATATTCTCGGAAGTAGAATGGCAGTTGAAAATGGTGGACTTGGCAATATCCAAAGTGGTCAATTTACCATTCCGGAGTCTTATCAGCAGACTGTACATTTCGAACAGCAGAATACTGCTGATCATCTTGGAGCGCAATTTACATATAACTCACATGATTATTACAGGGAAGATATCTGGTTCTGGGATAAAATAAATGCACCCAGTCTGGAAATTTATCCTTTCGAAATTCAATATCCTGAACAAACGAACATCAGATCATTTTATGCAAAAGTATGCTTGTTCAGCACCACCTTTGATGAAGATTATTATTATACAATAAACCATTATGCGCAGGTAAATTTGAATTCATCTCTTATAAACCAGCATGAATGGTATGGTCAGACTGAAAAGATTTTTGAAAATATCGATAATCCTATTCCAAACAGCTATCTTGAACATGGAACTAATAACATTTATATCAGTCTTCCTGGAATACCCGGAATAGAACATGAACAGGTTTTACTGGATTATTTCGGGTTAACATACTGGCGTGAATATAAAACAGATGATGATTATCTCAAATTTACAAAACCACAAAACAAACCCCTTGGTTTGTTCCAATTTCAAATCGATAATTTTTTAAGTGACCAGGTTTCAGTTTATAAGATCGGATGCAGTTACATTGAAAATGTTCAAATAACAGCTTTTTCGGGAACTGGAACTGCTCCCTATCAAGTTGCATTCCAGGACAGTCTCTTTTCACATAATACAGAGTATGTTGCAGTAACAGAAGCTAATAAAAAAATTCCAAAAAGAATTATACCCAATATACCTTCTGATTTGAAAAATTCATTTAATATTGCACATTATATTATTATTACTATTCAAGAGTTCGCTGAAAAGGAGGAAATTCTCCAATTCAAACAAATTTGGGAAAGCCAGGGAAAGATAGTTGAAATAGTAAGCCTGGAAGACATTTTCG
>JAGLWO010000138.1 GCA_023133395.1 Candidatus Cloacimonadota bacterium
ACAGAATATTCCGATTGAGTCAAGAAGTTTACATATTGAGTTTGGTTGGCAACAATTTCATTTTTTAACTTATCCAGCAATGGGGAAGATAAAACAGAATTAACATCGGATAAAAGTGCATCTTGTACTGAAAGTTCAGTCTTCAGGAAGTTCAAATGATTATCTGCAACCTCCAGTTCTGTTTCTGCTTCGGAAAGCATTGCTGTGAGTTCAGAGGATTGCCTGATAAGCTCTTGGGTTTCCTCTGAAAGCATAGAAATACCATGTTCAATTTTGTACGCACGTAATTCTTCCTCAGAAGTACGAAGTCTGCGGTCATGTTCTTCTAATTGACTTGCAAGAAATTCTCGAGTGTTTCTAAACTCAATTCTCGCATAATCTGTATCTTGCTGAATTAAAGCATGTGCAGCCGCATTTGATGCTTCTTTAGCTTCTAAAGCACTTGTCGATTCAAAATTTATAATTAAAATGTCAGTTTCTCTTTCTGTATCAACTGATAATCCTTCTTTAAGATATGAAATAGGAGATTTTTCTATCTTTGTAATAGGAAATGATTCAAACTCAGAATGCTTCTGGAGGATTTGATAAGCTATTTTCATCACAGGAAAACTCTTAAGAATTTGAATATTATTATTTATGGAAGAAGCTTTATTAGTAAAAGTCGAAAATAAAAGGTCACTTGCTAACCTGTCTTCTAACAGAACTTTCGAAGTAGCTTTATAAATCCTTGGAGCTTTTGCTGTATAGATAGTAAAAGCTATAAAAACTGCTAAAAAGATAAAAGCTACTAACCATTTATATCTTAGAACAATATTCAGATAATCAGTTAGTTTTATTTCTTGTTCTTCTAAATTCTCATTGAATTGGGGATATTGATTCTGCATATTACCTCAGTTTATTTAATATTAGAAATTGCTACATAAACACTCAAAATTATCGCAATCTGCGCAAGCCAATCCACCGCTTTTGTGAAAGCATAGTAAGTTGAACCAGATATTACAACAGTATCTCCAGGTTGTAAGACAGGGATTATATTCGAATCTCCAGTTTCAATATATTTTTTTAAATTTACCCAGATAACCTTTTCTCCTTCTGGAGTTGAACGGATGATTCGCACTTTTGAAAGTTTTGCATTTTCAGTTGGACCACCAGCAGATGAAATTAAAGTCAACAGATCGGTATTGTCTGGGACAATGTATAAACCGGGTTTTTTCACTTGTCCCCAGATATATGTTTTAATCTTGAGTTGTTCTACTCCGGCTAACGTGCCTGAATAAAGATATATTGAAGCTGGATTATATGATTGGGGTACAAAATCAGTCTGTGATAAAAGTGTAACTGTTATTAATATAAATACTAAAATAAAAATTATCTTTCTCATTTTTACTCCTGAAACATCCAACAAATTAATTACTATTTCAGAGTCAAGCAAATTTGTTATTGTATGTATATATACCTTTCTTCTGATTCCGAACCCGAATCGACTACGTAATCATTTCCTTCTATAGTGAAAACCATACCAGGTTGACCAAATGCATCGACTCTCCAAATTATAGTTGTACCCGGTTCAATATCAGGACCATCATAATCTACTGACAGTTCCATAAGATCA
>JAGLWO010000139.1 GCA_023133395.1 Candidatus Cloacimonadota bacterium
CGTATATTCTTTTTGTTTCTTCAGGAGAAGCGCTTACATTTAATTTAAATACTGCTTTTCCTTCCCTAAGAATTTCTTCGGTGGTCACTGAAGCAAACTTATCAATTGAATAAGAAGCTGTATTCCTGCTCTTTATTACTGCTGCCATCTGTTTTGCTGAGTCTTTCATTTCTTCAATATCAAAGCTTTTCCGGGAAATTCCTATTATATAATCACTATCAGTTGGTAATTCATAAATCCAGGCAGGAAGTTGGGCAGTTTCTATTTTGTGAATGGTTTCGCTTTTCCAGTGTTCTCTATGCTGGGAAGCACAACCAAACAGAAGTATTACAATTAAAAATATTACTATCTTTCTCATTTTCCTTCTCTATGCAGTTTATTTTTTTTAAGATAAATCATCAACCCTGTTATATCGGTTTGTTTAACTCCAGAAATTCTGGAAGCCTGACCCAGAGAGGTCGGTTTTATTCTGTTCAACCTTTCCCTGGCTTCATAGGCAATTGCATCGATTTTCATATACTCAATATCGGTGGGTATATTTGTATGTTCCATTTTCTCGAATTTATCGATCTCTGCAAGTTGCCGTTTAAGATATCCTTCATATTTTATTTCAAGTGAAATTCTGTTTTTTATGTCTCCTGTAACATCAGGAGGAATTTTATACCCGAATTTTTGCAGGTCATCAAAATGAATTTTGGGACGTTTCAGAATATTCATCAATCTAGTTGGTTCTCTTATTTCTTCACTTTTTTGGGAATTATGAGTCTTAAGATAATGTAGTACTCTATCGTGTATCTTTTTCATTTCCTGGAATTTCTGCCAGCGTACATCCTCAACTAATCCCAGCTTATAACCCAAAGGCATTAATCTTTCATCTGCGTTATCCTGACGTAGATACAGACGATATTCAGCACGAGAAGTAAACAAGCGGTAAGGCTCGGTGGTGCCTTTTGTAACCAGATCATCTATCAAAACTCCAATATAAGATTGAGAACGATCAAAGATAACAGGTTCCTTTTTATCAATAGCCAGTACTGCATTTATTCCTGCAGCAATTCCCTGTGCTCCAGCTTCTTCATAACCGGAAGTACCATTAATCTGTCCCGCCAGATATAAACCGGAAATTTTCTTTGTTTCCATAGTAGCTTTTATCTCATCGGGAATAATATAATCATACTCGATAGCATATCCATAGCGAATTATAGATGCATTTTCCAAACCGGGAATTGAATGTACAATTTCCTTTTGAACATCAGGTGGCAGGCTGTTGGAAATTCCGTTTACATATGCTTCATGAGTATCTTTCCCTTCAGGTTCGATAAATACCTGATGACGTTCTTTTTTACTGAATTTCACAACTTTATCTTCAATGGAAGGACAATATCTAGGACCAACTCCACTGATGTATCCTCCATATAAAGCAGATTTATCCAAATTGGATCTGATGATCTCATGGGTT
>JAGLWO010000014.1 GCA_023133395.1 Candidatus Cloacimonadota bacterium
AATGAAACCGGACCATAACTTTCAGTTTCACCAGCATCACTTATACTTTCCAGCCAGTACCAGTACGTTTGTCCCACAATCGCATCATACTCATCGGTAAATTGATAATCTGTGGGTTCACTGGTAGTTCCAGCACCTGGTATAAGTTCGTTATTTATCTGGGATGCCTGTCCCAGGTTTTGAGAAAAGCTGCGATATACGTTCCAACCGAGATTGCTGTTTTCGGACTGAGTTGTCCAGTGCAGGATTGGAGTGCTATTTGCATAAATGGCGGTAAAAGAGGAAAGAGTAACAGGAAGGGGTTGGTCTAAATTCCAGAAATAATCGGTCATAGCTGTGAATGCAGGATTCGGAGTATGGTTAGCTCCATAGAAACCTATTTTTTCAACGATTATATCCAGCGTATAAGTAGAAACATTATACCATAATGTTCCATCATAGGAATAATCAAATGTCCATTCATTAACGGCTCTGTCGAGTTTAAGGTACTGTGGTATTGCTCCGCCAATCGCTTGATTAATGGGAAGTCCAGTTACGGACACTCCGTACGTATTAACATAAAAATATGGTTGTGAACCAAAGTATGTCTCAAATCTTAATCTGGCAGCGTTATTTGTTGTTTGAACGATAAAACCCTGCATCTGATATTGAGCGGCAGGAGCTGAATCAAATTTTATTTGAACTGTAAAATCTTCATTCGAAATAGTTTGTAATAATCTGGGGGCAAGATCAAAATGAAGGTCATGTGAGGTTCCAGCAGGAATAGATATTTCTGCATTTCCATTGTTCAAAATTACTGAACAGTCATCAACCGGGTCAACGAATTCCCAGATACCTGTATTTAATGTAGCGCCATTAAAAGTATCAGTCATTGGGACCTGAGCGTTTGTGATTAGGGGAATTAAAATCATCCCTATAACAATAAAAATAATTCTAAGTTGTTTTTTCAATCAAACCTCCTATTTTTAATTTAGTTAAAATTTTATTAAAAATCAACATACCAAAAAAAAAATTTATTAACTTTATGTCAAATTAATTATGATTTATTAGAAATAAAAAATAAAAAACAATTTACAAAAATATAAACTTTAAATATTAGCATTTAATTATAAAAATAACTTGGAGGACTTTAGTGAAGCAAGCTGTATTCACTTTCTGCCTAATATTTATATTCTGTTCCCTTTCTGCACATGAACTTATGCAGAAAACCCTTCTCAACGGGATGGAGATAATTGTAAAAGAAAATAATCTTAATGAATCGATCGGTTTTTACTGTTTTGTGAAAACCGGTGAAGTTTCCACTTCACAATACTTTGAAGTAAAACCTTTATTAGTTCCGTCCGAACCGGACCTGTCCGGCTTTTGACGGAAGATTCGGACGGAGGAGAGATAAAAAATGTTAGCAAAATTTGATTTTAAATACGATCTGCCAATAGTCTGTGCAGCTATTCATAACGGACATGAGATTTCTAAAAGAGTTAAACAGAATCTTACTGTCTCCGAGCAAACTCAATATTATGAAGAAGACCCTTTTACTGAGAAATTCACTGAGATCTGTAATAATCGCATTATTGTGTATACAAGCAGGTTCGAAGTGGATTTGAACAGGTCGGAAGAAAAAAGCGTTTACCTCAAACCTAACAATGCCTGGGGACTTAATCTCTGGAAAAATCCTCCCTCTAAAAAAATGCTGGAAGAATCCTATGAAAAGTACAGAAACTTCTATAAAAATGTGAAAATGCATTTTGTGGAAATGAAGAATCGTTTTGGAAAATTCTTCGTTTTTGATATTCATTCTTATAATCATCGCAGGAATGGCATTAAAGCTCTTCCAGGTGATCCATCAAAAAATCCCGAGATAATATTGGGAACTAATAATATGCACGAAACATGGATGCCTATTGTAAAGGAAATTCAGCATGACCTGCAAAAATACGATTTCTATAACAGGAATCTGGATGTTCGTGTTAATGTTAAATTTGCAGGTGGATATTTCTCAAGATGGATTCATAGAAATTTCCCTGATTCTGCCTGCTGCCTTGCCATTGAGTTTAAAAAAATATTCATGAACGAATGGACATTAGAACTTGATGAATTGAAACTGAATAAACTGAAAGACGCATTAACTTCAACGCTTCCTGATGTTCTGGCAAAGATTCATCAAACTTTGTAAGTTATAGAAACTTCCGAAGTTTTTTCTATTTTTCCTTGCCGAATTTAATGTTATTTTTTAATTTCGGTTTATATTCAAGCGGGTTTAGCTCAGTTGGTAGAGTGTCAGCTTCCCAAGCTGAAGGTCACGGGTTCGAACCCCGCAACCCGCTCCATAAATAAGGAAGTACAAATAGGGAGTATCAGCTTCAT
>JAGLWO010000140.1 GCA_023133395.1 Candidatus Cloacimonadota bacterium
GACAGTTAATTTCGTTTTGGAACCATTTACTAATATGGATCTTGGCTATGATGATAAGTTATGGGATGAATGGGCTACAACTGATGTGAAATATTATGTAAAGTTTGCTCAGTATTTTGAATCCCCTTATAAAGTAACAAAGATTAACATTGCCGCCTATTTTCTTCATAACCAGGAAGTAGTGCTCTTTCCGGATAATGGAGCAGGACTACCGGATACTACAAATGCTCTCTTAACTGCAAACTATTCATGGGATGATGATAATGATAGACAGTACTATGGTATTAAGTGGGTAGGCTTTACAGTTAATGGTAATGGGATAATAGACACACCCGGTCCTATATGGCTCGAGTTTAAATTTCCACCAGACATTGAATATAAGAGACTATGTGTTGATACCAACTCGGTTTCCGGCATGAGTTACTATTATGACACTGATTATCACCCATATACAGATGGCAATTATATGATGCATATTGTTGAAAGGGGTATAGCTCTGGAGCACGATGTGCTTATAAAAGAAATTGATATACCTCATAGAGATACAGTACCGGCAGATAATTCCATCATACCTCGTATATTCGTTGAGAATGCAGGGCAGAATATGGAAACTTTTGATGTTACCTGCTCTATTGATTCAATAGGATCAAATGTCTATACATCCGTTGTCCCTGTCACGATTGTACCGGCTTCGACTGTGCCTGTTTCATTTGAACCCTGGTTTGTAGGGATAGAAAACAGTATTTATAACATCTCCTTCTATTCCCAGCTTGGAGGAGATATGTATCCTTCAAACGATACCTTAGATGTTATTGTAACTGCATCTCTCAGCGATACCCTTAGATATGACTTTGATATGGCATGTGGTGCAGTATGCAATAGCTTTGATGTAAATCTTATTGTAAGAGTAACTCCCCAGTCTTATCCCTGTCAGCTTATGGAGGTAATGCCATGCTTCTGGGGTGCTCAAGCTACCTTGATTCAGGTTATGGTTATGGAAGATGCAAATCCTGATAATCCGGACATATTTGAGCCCGGTGATGTGATCTGGTCGGGCTATCGCCAGACAACTCCCGGCACAGGATACCAGCATTTTGACCTATCCCAAGAGAACATTATCATATACGAACCTGATGTTGAGTTTTATGTTTGTATTATTTCACCCGGACTTTATATGTGGTATTGCCTGGGCAACTATTATGCAGATTATAATCCCACAAATAGATTTAATAACCTCTTACAAATAATTCCTAACTATGGTAACTATTTAATACCTGTGTCTGTCCAATACTCACCTCCACTTCCAGCGATAGTTGTGGATCCCACAAGCTTTTATGTAGAACTTCCTGTTGATACAACATTTATTACTTATATGACGATCAATAACCCGGGTATAGGTCCGCTTGATTTTAATATTAGTATACCTGCTGGTTCAGGCTCAACGAGACTAACTGGTGATGCTATCCTTGCGAAGGTTTTAAACCTTCGCAAGGATAGCAAAGGTGTCAGAGAAGGAAACTTTACGAAAGTTCTAACAGACAAAACCTTTTCGAATCCTCTCCCCGATTTGCTCGGGGATAATTGTGGATTAAACTTTCGCAAAGATAGTTACAGCAAGTTTGCAATATCTCCAATATTGGAAAGACCGGTAATAGAATCTGAACCATCCGTATGGAAGGCGGGGCAGACATACCGTCCAACAGGAGAGGACACTATTCCCAACTATCAACTATCATACCGTCCGACAGGAGAGGATACTTTACACTACGACGTAGAGAATTACGCCGGTTTGGGGAACAATGGTGTTACATTTGAGGCTGCAATAAGGCTTACTCCTGTAGAACTCGCTCTTTATGATGGTTGGCAGCTCATATCGGTTCTGTTTTATCATAACGAGTTTGGTTCCCACTCCGGACAGCTAAAGGTATATGACCAAGGCACTTCATCCGAACCCGGAGTTTTAATTACATCTGTGCCTTATAGCATTACCGGACGTACCTGGTTAAGAACAGACCTTCCGGAACCTGTCACAATAGATGCAACTCAGGATTTGTGGACTTCAGTAGAGATAATACATAATACGGGTGAATATCCTATCGGACTCGATCCAGGTCCTGCAGTCCAGCAAAAGGGTGACTTTGTTTGTAGTGGCGGAATATGGACAGAACTTTATCTTGTTGGTCTGAATTATAACTTGAACATTCGTGCTATAGTTGCTCCACCAGGATGTGAATGGTTATCTGTTACACCCGTTTCCGGTACTGTTCCTGCCGGTCAATCGATTGATATCAATGTGCAGTTTGATACTTATGGACTTACTCCCGACTCTACTTATACAACAAATATTCTTATCTACAATAACTCTGCAAACTCACCTGTAGATATACCCGCAACTTTGTATGTAACAACTGTTGGCATCGATGATGAAACACCTGAGATTCCCGGAGTATTTGCTTTAAACCAGAACTATCCCAATCCGTTCAATCCGCAAACTACAATTTCTTTCTCTGTAGCACAAACGCTTTCGTTTGTGAATCTTGAAATCTACAACATCAAAGGTCAGAAAGTTAAAACATTGGTTAATGAAAAATTAAATGCAGGTGCACATCAGGTTATTTGGCATGGAAAAGATGAGAACGGCAAATCTGTAAGCAGTGGAATCTACTTCTACAAAATGGACTCAGGAAGATATACTTCTGTTATGAAGATGATCCTGATGAAATAGCAAGAGACAAGGAAAAAGAAAAAAGTTAAACTCCGGAAGTATTAAATAACTTCCGGAGTTTAACTAAATAAAAGGGAAAAATAATGTTAATATCAGCATAACACAAAGTTGACAGCTCAAACTAGTTAAAAACATCACAGGGCTGGATTTGATTAAAATTCAGCCCAATATTTTTCTTAGATATTAAGAATATGCTCAAAATATTAGGTTAAAGGTGTAATTTATGATTTTTTTCGATTCTAACTGTTGTCTTGGAAAACTGTCTGTTCCAATGCCAAAAAGCCTGGAAACCTCAAAAGAGTTAATTAAAACAATGAAGAGATCTAACATTAATAAGGCATTGGTGTATCATTCTTTTTCCAGAGAATACAGCCCGGTTCTTGGCAATCAGAAACTTTTAGAAGAAATTGGTAAATACAAGAATTTATATCCGTGCTGGGTTCTGTTTCCCCATTATACCGGAGAAATGCCGGTACCGGAAGAATTACTTTATGTAATACTGGAAAAGGGAATTCGGGCAGTAAGGATTTTCCC
>JAGLWO010000141.1 GCA_023133395.1 Candidatus Cloacimonadota bacterium
ATGACCGAACACCTGGAAAAGAAACTTCTTGAGCTTGCCTATAAATTGGAAAGGAAGATCAATAATCTGCGGGACAACTTGAAAAAAGCAGCTCAAAAACGCTTGCAAGTTGGTGCTGATGTGAAATCCGAATTACTCTACCTGGATCTTTTAAAACACTTTGAACATATCGGAGATAATTCGCTCAACATTGCACAGGCACTCAGGCAGGTTTATTAGAAACGTGATTTTGCAAGGGAGTGACTTCGAAAGTGTATCTCATATCAAAGCCCCAGCCTGTCGGGGCGTAGTTTACGGAGACTGGCTTTGATACGCATTTCCTTTTTTAGAGGATACCAAGCTGGGGCTTGGTAACTAGAGTGGATCCCCCTTTTAAAGGGGGAATTAAAGGGGGTTGGTTTTCGAATCCAATCTCATCACAGAATGCTCGACTCGATGCAAGCTCTCGAGTCGAAATATAATTATTCCAACAATTTATATATAAATAATCTTTTACACATCTTTATTTTCGGGAAAATATCATTCTTTAAGAAAATATAACAACCCGATAATCCCGCGAGTTATCATTCCAAACGCGATAAAACCGTGAAACCAGTTATAACCGGGAAATTTGAAATAAATAATAGCCATGATAGCAGCCAGGAAAGAAGCATGTAAAGCAGAAGCTTTAAATAATAGACCCATTTCCCGTTCATCCGGTATGTCCCTGGTGGCAATTAATCCTGCAAAGAACAGTATTAAACCAAATAAACCATAATCACCAAAAGTTAACGTCAGAATAAAAACCAATATACCAGAAATTACTTCGATACTAAAAAATAATGTATTGTTTCCTCTAATTTTCATTTTTCCACCTCCAGATAAAATATTTCTTCAACATTTGTTTTGAATACTTTAGCAATATTTAAAGCCAATCTTACTGATGGATTGAACTTTCCTTTTTCGATGGCTATTATCGTCTGGCGGGAAACTCCTACCTCTTTTGCCAGTTGCTGCTGGGTCATCTCATCATTCATGAATCTGAACTGCCTTAATTTATTTTTCAGATCATCCAATTTTGCCTCCTCTATTTCACTCACGAGCCAAAGTTATTTATTGTTTACTTTATGTCAAGTATTATTTACTTTATGTTGTGTTTTGTTTACTATCTAAAATAGATATCTTCTCGTAAGCAAGTTGAACTTGCTTATGCAATTGAGTTGATAAGTTCAACTTATCAACAAGAAATCCTCTTGTTCTCTCTTGCACTTTAGCTCCCCTTCGTAAGGGGAGAAGTCCAGCACCTATTTAAAAAGAGTTTTTTTACAAGCAAATAGGTGCGGGACAGAGGGGTTTAATTCACTCAACAGCAGACTTTTCAATCTCTCTCCTTACAGAAAAATTAAATGGCTTGACGAAGTTTTATAATTTCCATCTTTTCACTTTTATAGTAAAGGAAAGTATATGGGAATGTATTTTAATGGAGCAAACTGCGATATCTATATTGGAAAAGGAGCAGGAAAAAAATTATTAGATGACATTGAAAACGCAAAAAAATCAGTAAAAGTTGTTTCTCCATATTTATCACCTTTTTTAATTAAAGAACTAATAAAACTTCGTAAAAGAAATTTAGAAGTGGAATTAATTACAACTGATAATATTGAAGATTTTTATGGTTCATACGAAAAGAATATACTTAAACTAATTATTCAAAATGTAGAAACAGATGAAGTCGCAGTTGAAAAACGTGAGAAATGGAAAGACATTTCTAAAATATTAGCTATTGTTGTAGTTGGACTTTTAGGATTAACTTACTTTGTTGGAGATTTTAAACTTGGTTTTAGTTTAATTCCAATGGTGATTTTATTTCTCGTTTATTTTCGATTAAAAATTAAGAATAAAAGAATTTATAATTACTGGTATTCTCAACTTTTTCCATTTAAAGTTTATATGTCACCAGACACAAATGAATTAAGTGATACTTTTATTCATGGAAAAATATATTTGATAGACAATCAAATTGCATACTTAGGATCTTTAAATTTTACAGAAAGTGGTACTAAACACAACTATGAAACAAGAATTCGAACTGTTGATAAAAATGCTATCATAGAAATTAATAAAGAAATGAATCAATTATTTAATCATTCTCATTTACCTGAAAAGGATATTCAAATGTGGGGAAAACAATTATATAGTGAGCCAATAAATTAAAAACACTATTGTTAACAAGGTGTATAGATAAGGATTTTGAACCTAATCTAAAATAAGTACAAGTAACAAAAACCACCACTAATATTTGCAGAACCGTTAGCCAACATGGTAAAAGTTCTGAATTACAAAATCACACTTTCTTTATACTCACCAAATTCTTCGCGAAGTACACTACAAATTTCACCCAGAGTAGCATAAGCTTTTACTGCTTCAAGTATGTGAGGCATCAGATTATCACTGGAATTGGCTGCTTTGCGAATATATTCCAGTTTGGTTTTCACGATATTGTTGTCCCGTTCACTCTTAACCAGCTTAAGTTTCTTACACTGGTTCTCACCGATTACGGGATTAACTTTCAGGAGTTCAGGTTTAGTTTTTTCTTCTGCAATAAATTCGTTCACGCCCACCACGATGCGTTCTTTTTTTTCAATGGATCTCTGGTAATCATAAGCACTATTCTGAATATGCTGTTGAACGAATCCCTTTTCTATCGCAGAGACCATTCCACCCATTTCTTCTATTTCATCGATCATTTCTTCTGCTTCTTTTATCATATCGGAAGTAAGTGATTCCACATAATAAGAACCGGCAAGCGGATCTATGGTATTGGTTACACCGCTTTCATGTGCAACTACCTGCTGTGTACGAAGTGCTATCTGAACAGAATCCTCGGTGGGAAGAGCCAGAGCTTCATCGCGGGAATTGGTATGCAAAGACTGAGTTCCACCAAGCACAGCAGCTAAAGTTTGAACTGTAACACGAACGATATTGATATCAGGTTGTTGAGCTGTGAGAGTGCAACCAGCAGTTTGAGTGTGAAAACGCAGCATCATGGATTTTGGATTAGTAGCTCCGAATTTTTCCTTCATAATTTTTGCCCACAAAAAACGGGCAGCACGAAATTTGGCTACTTCTTCCAACAGGTCGTTATGTGCATTAAAGAAAAAAGAAAGACGCGGAGCAAAATCATCCACATTCATACCACTTTCGATAGCAGCTTTCACATAAGCAACTCCGTCTGCCAGGGTGAATGCTATTTCCTGAGCTGCCGTGGAGCCTGCTTCTCTGATATGATAACCTGATATTGAAATCGTATTCCAGTTGGGAATTTCTTGCGAGCAAAATTCAAATGTGTCGGTAATCAATCTCATTGAGGGTTTAGGTGGAAAAATATAAGTTCCACGGGCGATGTATTCCTTCAAAATATCATTCTGGATTGTTCCGCGAAGTTGTTCCGGGTTTACTCCCTGTTTTTCTGCTACGGCAATATACATTGCCAGAAGTATAGCAGCAGGAGCATTTATGGTCATGGAAGTGGAAACTTTATCGAGTGGGATTCCATCAAAAAGAACTTCCATATCTGCCAGTGAATCGATGGCAACACCAACCTTTCCCACTTCACCTTCACTCATCGGGTGGTCGCTGTCGTAACCCATTTGTGTGGGAAGATCAAAAGCAATGCTGAGACCGGTTTGTCCTTTTTGCAGCAGAAATTTGTATCTTTCGTTGGATTCCTGTGCATTACCAAATCCGGCATATTGACGCATCGTCCACAAACGTCCTCGATACATCGTGGGCTGAACTCCGCGTGTGTATGGATAAACTCCGGGAAAACCGAGAGATTCTTCATAACTTATATTTTCGGTATCTTCTTTTGTATATAGTCTTTTAACCTCTTTATCTGAACCGGTAAGGAATTTTTTCTTTCTTTCCCGGAATCTGCTTAAAGTTTTTTCCATAGACTTTTCAAAAATCTCTTTCTGTTCTACGAATGACTTTGGCATAACATTCTCCTGATCAATGTTTTTGAATTCAATTCCAATATTGCTTTATTTATGTCAAATACAAAAGGTTCACACAACCTTCCAACAGATTAAACAATCATGATAAAAACAATCACAACTGTAAAAATTATCCCTAAAATTATAAAACCCTTTCTCACAACCGTTTTTTCATATTCCATATCTCTTGGCGGGAAATAAAAACTCTCTTTGTCAGTTTCTTTCTTATAACGGTTTTGAATTATAAATACAGGTATAAAGGAACCAACCATGATCGAAATATAGCCTGATATGGCTATTATGATTTTTGCTTCAGTAACTTTTATAACTGAAAGTACCGCAAAAAGCAATAACAATCCTATTATCATAATCAATGAAAATTTATAAACCCATTTATGCATTATTTCGGCATTAAAAACCATTCTGACAAATTTAAAATATTTCTTGTGGGAATAAACAGCAGATTTTCCTGAGGAGTCTAAACCTTTCTTCATTTCAAGAACAAATTCGTATGCATCCTTAAATACAAGGTAAATTCTAACTTTCTGTGTATTTGTAAATATTTTTATAGATGACCTGTTGTAATAAAATATAAATTTCATTTTATGTACATCATTAAAAGGAATCGTTTTTGTAGATTTGCGATTTGTATATATTATCTGTTCTAAATCGATACTTGCTTTAATGCCATAGATCCTATGATTCGTGTATAATATTAAACCTATAAAAAATCCGTATAAAATAACATGAGAGAAAATAAAACTTAGTGAATCATCAATAATAGTTCCGTCTTTTATAAAACAATAAATTGGAATAGCTAAAATAAGAGCGCCATAAATCCAAAAAATGGTTAGAAGAAAAATATTTAAATGTTTATATTCCTTTCCCGGTTTGTATTCTTTCATAATTTTCCTTATTTAATTTTGAATAGATTATTTATAATTAATTTACTAATAAAAAAAAGATTTTATTCTCAGTTTTTATTCAATGTCTAATTTATAGCTAATTTTTATATATGTTTGTTCAATATTTCCTTCAGTAAGTAAATGACTATCTAAAATGGCTAAACTAACTGTTGATTTTTTCCATTTGTATGATGTTCCTAGCGTTAGGAAATTTTGATCGTAAGAAGATGTATCCAGCCAATAATCTTCTCCTTCAAATCCTTCCAGGGACATATCCCTATAATCAAATTGAGTAAAAAAACCTGATCGAATAGTTAAATTATTCAACAAGTCATATTCAATACCAAAATGAAAGTCATTGCGATTAACAAGTATGGTTTCTTCAGAATTTTGAGAGTGATAGTATTCAAAAAGTAATTTCATTGGTATTTTCTCAAGATCAATAGCTGTTCCAACTCTTAATTCTAACGGAAAAGTATTTTCCTCATATTTTATTTCCCCCCACTTAACCTTCTTTTTAATTTGCTTATTAGTAGTTGGCAAATAAGTAAGACCAAAATTCACATAGTTAAAAGGTTTGATAATAATTCCAAATTTGGGTCTGAATAATACAAAATCAACTTCACCTTTTATAACATTAATGCCAGAACCAGTAAATATTTCAGGATTTACTGAATGATAAATATTAAAATTCAAATCTATTCCAAAAAGTAAATAGTTATTAAAATTATAAGAAAATGGTGCAGAAATAGATGAAATAGTCACCTTTTCATAATAATCATATGTTGCAATAACATTACCATAATAATCGGTTATATAAAATTCACCATAGTCCCCTTCATAACTATAATCTTGCTTATATATTAATCCTGCTTGAAAGTAATCGCTGATACGATATCCAAATGCATATATCATCCCTGATTTGTATTTTGTTAACATAGCACCTAGAAAGTATTCCTGTAACCATTCAATTCCATTTTTATAACCATATTCAAAATAGATTTGAGCTTTTTGAAAATCTATTGATGCTGGATTTATCACAGCAGTGGATATATCCCCCGTTAAGGCAACTCCAGTATAACCTCTTCCTGCTATAGTTGTTGAAAGCTTATTATGTGAATAAAAATTAAAAAATGTACTACACACTGGATCTTGGTAATCTGCATCAAATGTAACAGAAAATAAATTAAGTTGAACAAACAAAAGCATAGTAATAATAACATATCTTTTCATTCTAAACATAGATAATCCTCCTGGCAATTATTTGATTCTTATTCTTTTTTTAACAATTTTAATTATTGTCAAATGAAAAAATAGAGATAAGTATCTTTAATAATTCTACGGGGTAGTTATTTGTAGAAAATTAAAAAAGCGGCATTTCTGCCGCTCAAAATAAATGATTGTATATTATTAAATTATTCCAACCCGTTTACCGATTTTTTCAAATTTTTCAAGTGCTTCATCAAGTTGTTCTTTAGTATGTGTTGCCATGAAACTGGTTCTGATAAGTGTATCATTAGGAGGAACAGCTGGTGGTACAACCGGATTGATAAAAACTCCTTCGTCATCGAGCTGTTTCCACATTTTAAAGGCATTCATCATATCACCTACATGAAGCGGAATTACGGGTGTACAGGAACTACCTGTATCATATCCCATAGCTTTAAAATTCTCTGCCATATAATGAGTGTTTTCCCATAGTTTTTCGATACGCTCCGGTTCTTCTTTCATGATTCTACATGCTTCCAGAACTGTGGCAGCCGAGGCAGGTGGCAGCGATGCACTGAAGATAAGAGGTCGAGCAAAATGTTTGATATAATGGATAAGATCTTTACTACCAGCAATGAATCCACCCACAGAAGCAAGTGATTTGCTGAAAGTTCCCATAATTATTTCCACATCATCTGTACAACCAAAATGCATTGTAGCTCCAGCCCCGGTTTTATGCAGAACTCCCAGAGAATGAGCTTCATCCACCATCAGGCTTACACCGTGCTTTTTGGCAATTTTACAAATATTAGGAATATCCGCAATATCACCTTCCATACTGAAAATCCCATCGACAACAATCAATGCATTTTTCCCTGCAACTTTTTTTTCCAGAACTGTATCGAGATGTTTCATATTGTTATGGTTGAATCGCACCATTTTTCCCAGAGAAAGCATGCATCCGTCCAGGATAGAAGCATGGTCATATTTATCAGTTACGATGCATTCACCTCTATCGACCATTGCAGAAATAGCTCCAAGATTAGCCATATAACCTGCAGCAAAAGCCAGGGAAGCTTCCTTGCCAACCAGTTTTGCCAGTACATCTTCCAGTTCTATATGAATATCCAGTGTCCCATTCAGAAAGCGAGAACCAGCACAGCCTGTTCCATATTTATCTGTAGCTTTTTTGGCTGCTTCTATTACACGTGGATGATTAGTAAGTCCAAGATAACTATTCGAGCCCATCATGAGCATACGTTTTCCATTACACATTACTTCCGTATCCTGCTCAGAATCTATAACTCTAAAATAAGGATAATGACCAAGAGCCATTATTTCCTTAGCTTTAGTAAAACCCTTTACTTTATCAAGTAAACTCATTTATTCCCCTTAAACTATATTAATTATAATTCAAAAACATAAATTCAATACGCACTGTCAACAAAATAAAGTTCATCACTATTTCAATAATATCATCTTCTTTATTTCTTCAAATTTTCCTGATTGTAGTTTGTAGAAATAGATTCCAGAACCAACCCGATTACCATTGGAATCTCTGCCATTCCAGACTACTGAATGTGCACCAGATGGAAGCACTTCATTAACCAGTGTTTTTACTTTCTGTCCTTTTATATTATAGATTATCAACTCTGCGTTTCCGTCAAAAGCCGGACTTCGCTTTGCGTCTTTACGAGAGATATTAAAAGAAATAGTCGTGGCAGGGTTGCGTCCGGCACCTGACGGTTTGAAGGGATTGGGGTAATTTTGGTGAAGAGTAGTAACAGATAAAATATTTTCAGTACTTATACCAACATAAGGAATTTCAAATTCAATTGGGTCAGATTCAAACAAATACTCATAAAAAGCTGTAAGACCTACAAGGTAGATTTGACCACTAATTAGGTCATAAATATCATAAAATAGTTCAGTAGTTTCCCCATCAAGTTCACCACCAACATAAATTCTATAATTTAAAAATGGATGTGTACTTCCTGGTTCAGGTTCCTGCCAGGTTAGATGAATGTAGTCATCAATTATCTCATAAAAAGCATTTGTAGGTGGATTAAAAATATATGGACCCCAACCCCCATCCTCAATAATCTCAGATTCACCTTCTTCATAAAGTGCAGAAACTCCGGCTGTATATTGCTGTCCAGGTATAAGATTACTATATTGATATTCAAATACATCGACGTCAACAATTGCTTCCAGAACTCCATCCAGGTATATGTTATAACCCGTTAATGTAGCACTTGTATATTCCGGAGGTTCCCAGAAAATAATCCAGAGAAAAGGATTGAGTACAACGTTTGTCGGTGGATTGAGAATCATAGGATTATAAATAAAGGTCGTATCAGCAGGTATAGATTCTCCTTCATCATATAGAAGGGTTATCTCGATTAAGTATGATTGACCCGGAATCATACCAAAACCAAGTAAATTATATGTTCCATACTGAAAATTTCCCACAAATGCTCCATCTATATATATATTCCAGCTATTGTGAATAAGATATGTAGGATAGGCATATTCCCAAGGATAACATTCATATTGTTCAGTGATGATAATAGTATCCGGTGGAGCAAAAGGTGACAAATACGGTTCATAATCTACGATCCCATAAGCTGGATTATCATTACCGTCTATTATTGTTTCATCAATGGGAATATCATAATCCCACACGTTATTTTCTGCTATTACATCCATAGCACTTTCATTGTATATACTATAGGTTTCGCCTGTATAGAAAACATTATCATGGATCATATTAAAACCATCATCATCCGTGCTTGTGTTATTTAAATCTCCAATATTTGCTGTGGCATCAGTGGTTATATAAAATCCTGTGTAATTCCCATAAATATGATTATATGTAAATGTACCGCTAGCCCCAGAACCATAAAGCATTACACCTGCTCCAGTATCGGGATTAGTTGCAGTGAAATTGTATCGGATGATATTATACTTATAATATCCTTTAGCGTTGTACAGATAGATACCGCTCATGTTGTATTCGATAATGTTATTTTCAACTGTTGGTGCCATTTCCAGATAATTAAATACATTGCCCATTATTATTCCCTGCTTACTGTTGTCGTGTATCCAGTTATTGGTTATGGTTGGACTGCAATCATGACTACTATTCTGCAGGGCAAGTTGGATTGCTCCCCGATATTGTGTTCCCCATCCGCACAGCATTATCTCACAGGAATCTAC
>JAGLWO010000142.1 GCA_023133395.1 Candidatus Cloacimonadota bacterium
TTTTATAACCTTTTTGCCTGTTCAAATTCCCGATTCACGGAAAGCAATAATATGGGAGGGATGTATCTGTTTGGAAATGGTTATTGCGTTGGAACGATAGGTTCTACTAAAACTGGAAGTATGCTCTGGTTCGAGGATTTTTATGAGCCATTATCTCTTGAAGGAACTCTTGGCGAAGCCCTTCGGCAGTGGTGGGAAGTAAGCGTGGATACCGGACCTGACTGGATGTGGGAACGTTCCTGGTTCTATGGAATGGCAATCCAGGGAGACCCATCTCTAAAAATTTATTATTTAGAAGG
The DNA here is from genome assembly GCA_023133395.1 of Candidatus Cloacimonadota bacterium. Taxonomy (GTDB): domain Bacteria; phylum Cloacimonadota; class Cloacimonadia; order Cloacimonadales; family TCS61; genus JACNIV01. Next base: position 300 of record JAGLWO010000142.1, read on the forward strand.
TAATATCGTTTACGTTCCCCAGGATTATTCAACAATCCAACAAGCTATTGATGCTGTGGAAAATGGAACCCTTGTTTTAGTTGATCCCGGAACTTATGTTGAAAATATAAATTTCAACGGGAAAAATATTATGGTTGCAAGCTGGTTTTTAACAACTCAAGATACAACATACATCACTCAAACCATAATTGATGGTAACCAGAACGGAAGTGTTGTTACGTTTGAAAGCGGAGAGGATTCTACTGCTGTTTTGTGTGGGTTTACAATTACTAATGGTGATGCGCAAGAAGGTGGTGGGATATGTTGTATCAATAATTCTTCCCCAAAACTATGCAATTTGGTGATAATTGATAACTGGGCTGATTATTCCGGTGGAGGTATGATTCTATTAGATTGTAATTCTGCTTTATTAGATGGGATAAAATTTGATAGCAATCAAAGTGGATGTTTTGGAGGAAATGCATATATATCAAATTCACATATAATAATAAATAACTCTATTATTTATCATGGGAGTGCATTTAGTTATGGAGGTGGTATTTATTGTATAAATAATTCCAATTTGGATATTGATAATGTAATTTTTGAACACAATGATTCTTCCTTTCATGGTGGTTTATATGCTGTGGATTCTGAAGTAAACCTTTCCAATTGCATATTCAAAGGAAACATTGGTGAAAATGGTGGTGCCTTAACAGTTTCAACTTCAAATGCAGTAATTGATAATTGTCTATTTTATGAAAATGGTTGTTATAATGGAGGAAATCTCGGATTTATATCTTCAAATACTGTTGTGATGAATTCAACTATTTGTAACAATTCTGCACAGGAGACAAATGGTGGAATTTCAGGTTCCAATATTATACTAATTAATTCAATAATTTGGAATAATACAGAACCACAATTGTCTTCAAATACGGTTGTGAATTATTCTAATATCCAGGGTGGTTGGGAAGGAGAAGGCAACATCGATGAAGACCCATATTTTATCAATCCTGCCATAGGACTATTTACTTTATCAATGTACAGCCCTTGCCTTGGAGCAGGAATAGATGAGATTGAGATAAATGGAACATGGTATTATGTACCTTTATTTGATATCGAGGGAAATCCACGTCCCAACCCTGCAGGTTCAATGCCGGATATGGGAGCTTATGAAAGTTTTCTGGGTGAACCGCAATTAGGAATTGAAGATTGTCAATTGTCGATTGTTGATTTTCAATTATATAACTACCCCAACCCATTCAATCCATCAACAACGATTACATTTAATCTCACCACAGAGCACACGGAGAGCATAGAGTTAATTATTTATAATATTAAAGGTCAGAAAGTGAAATCTTTGGAGTGTGGAGAGTCTCTCTTCACAACAGCCCCGATGTATCGGGACTACTCCATAACTTGGGACGGTACTGACGTAAATAATCAATCAGTAAGTTCAGGTATTTATCTCTATAAATTGAAATCTGGTGATTACCAGAAAATTAATAAGATGATATTAATCAAATAAGACGATTAATATAGAGATAGCTCTCCCTTGTTGAAATATACAGCAAGCTGTATTTCACAGGGTAAACCGAGCTGTCCGAAAATTTTCTAGGGAGTGCTTTATGAAAAGCGTATTTTCTTTTTTCGTATTTTTTATTATATCAGTCTTTCTGTCTGCAACCATCATCAATATTCCTGGCGACCAGCCAACAATACAACAAGGAATTGATGTTGCAGTTAATTCGGATACGGTTCTGGTGTCACCCGGAACTTATGTTGAAAATATAAATTTCAACGGGAAAAATATTATGGTTGCAAGCTGGTTTTTAACAACTCAAGATACAACATACATCACTCAAACCATTATTGATGGTAACCAAAATGGAAGCGTTGTCACTTTTGAAAGTGGAGAAGATTCAACAGCAGTTTTGTGTGGGTTTACGATTCAAAATGGTATGGGTATCATGGTTAATGAAGGTGGAGGAATTCATTGTTGGAGCAATTCAAATCCTAATTTGCATAATCTTATAATTAAAGAGAATTTTGCTCATTTTGGTGGTGGTATTTATTGCTATAATTCCAGCCCAATAATTCGCAATTTAACCATCATTAATAATGGAGTTCCTATAGTATCAGGAGGTGGTGGTGGAATATTTTTATATAATAATTCAAATTCAATCATAACAAATGTCAGGATTAATGGTAACTTTTCTTATCACTATGGAGGAGGTGTATGGTGTATTGGATCAAACCCAATTTTGGAGAATGTTATTATAAGTGAAAATATTGCAGCTTTTGGGGGTGGAGGAATTCTTTTAACCGCAACAACTATGACACTTTCAAATGTTGTGATTAACCATAATGAAGTTTCAGGAGGATTATCTCCGTCGGATGGTGGTGGTATATATAGTACGAATTCCGTTTCAGTTCTAACAAATGTGACTATTGCAGAAAATACAACCTGGGGCGAATATGGCGGAATTTATTGTACAGATAATTCAAACTTCACGTTTTTGAACTGCATTTTGTGGAATGATTCAGCAGCAGAAATATACTTAGAGGACAGCTCAATTGACGTTGTATATTCAGATATCCAGGGTGGTTGGGAAGGAGAAGGCAACATCGATGAAGACCCATTATTTGTAAATCCTGATGAGGGAAATTTTCATCTGCAAGACACAAGTCCCTGCATCGGTGCAGGAATAGATGAGATAGAAATTGGCGGAACATGGTATTATGCACCTTTATTTGATATCGAAGGAAATCCACGTCCCGATCCTGTGGGCTCAATTCCGGATATGGGAGCTTATGAAAATCCTCTTGGAGAACCGCAAGTAGGAATTGAAGATTGTCAATTGTCGATTGTTGATTTTCAATTACATAACTATCCTAACCCATTCAAACCGTCAGGAGCCGGTCGCAGTCCTGCAACAACTATTTATTTTTCTGTAGCACAAACGTCCTCATTTGTGACTATTGAAATTTATAACATAAAAGGTCAACTCATCAAAGTCCTCCCCTGTCACACTGAGCTGGTGTCGAAGTGTGAAGATTTCTACTCAATAACCTGGGATGGAACGAATCAAAATAATCAGTCAGTTAGCTCAGGAATCTATTTCTATTCTTTGAAAGTAGATGACAAAACTATAGCAAGTAGGAAATGTTTGCTAT
>JAGLWO010000143.1 GCA_023133395.1 Candidatus Cloacimonadota bacterium
TCAAAAGTATATTCTCCACCGGCAATTATCTGAAAATAAGGATCATTAAATTCCGGTTCCGAATAAGCTCCTTCCGCCCACAAAGCCATTCCACCGATCGTTCCGATGATATCCCCACCGTAAATATTCACATTCTGATAATGACCTGTTTCATCAGGAAAATCCTCTTTTCCTTTGAAGTAACTTACAGAAAGGTCACAACCCAAAATGGATTGAGCAGTAAGTTTGAAAGCCTGTTCTGAATTTTCTAATATTTTTTTCGGTAAAATTGATGAAGAATCTTCATAAGCAGGAACAAAGTAGGGTATCATAACGCCAGTAAATATAAGATTTGATGATGGATAAAATTTCAATCTCAAAGCAGAAACACCAAGTTTTTCATCCGGCAATAAAGTTCCCTGCTCGCTGATATCAAAAGGATTTATATTATCAGTTGGATTTATTTGATAAGCTGAACCCCAGGAGATTTGCTGAACACCTGATCGCAGATCAACATCAAAAAAGTTGAATGCTTTAATGTAAATATCTATATAAGTTTCGCTTAACTTCCATCCAAAATTTGATTCATCAGTTGTGAACATTTTCAGATCGATATGAGCATGAGATTTATTGTTTATATAATGATCCAGCTTCAATCTGAATCTTGTTCTTGTCCAGGTATTGGCAGTTCCATCAAATAGACCATCAATTTCGAAGCTTTGGATACGGTCGATTTCTCCTCCTATTTCCGGTGGTTCGAGTGCGTAAATATTTATCCAAAAAAGAAATAACACAAACGCAATATAAAAAAATAATTTTTCCATAATATTTCCTTTATTTCTTTTCTAATTGCCATGTTGTGAACATCTTATCTTGAATATCAGGATTCAATTCTGTTTCTTTTATTTCAATAACTGTCTTGCTTCCTTTTTGAACATTTTGCATTTCCATTTTTTTTGCTATCCAGAATCCTTCGCTTTTTTCAAATGCCGATGAGTATAAAACTTTTAACAAATCTCCGTGTATATCATAATACTCTGTTTTTAATGAATAGAAATGCTCTTTATTTATCCATCTTTTTATCTTGCTGTAGCTAATATCTTTAGGATTTTTAGGAGTAAGTTCCAAAATATAACAATCGTGTTCATTATACTTTTCCGAACCTGATAATTCAGAATTGAAATCTTCTTCCCAGGAATATCCACCGACGTCATCATAACTGAAATCGCTACCCATAAAGCTGCCGCCTTTATTTTTGGTAGCAATACGACGAACTTTCTTTAATGCCGGAAGGTAAATCCAGTCATCATCATTTACAGAGAGGAATGAAGTTCCTTTAATATTTGCCGGAGAGAGGAACCTGACAAAAGTGGAATCCTCTCCTTTTATCCAGGCTTTGATCGTCCTGACTCGTTTGGAACCGGATTTGTGAAAGATAGTCATCTCACTTATTGTTATTTCAGAATGTGGGCTGTTTTCATCCTCTTTCACAAGGATTTCGTTTGCAGTCAATTCCTGTGCTGCTAACGATGTAATAAACAAAGGCAGCAGTAAAATTACAAGGGTTATTCCTTTTGCTGTTTTGTTTTGTGTTGTCATTTTTTTCTCCTTTTTTATTACCTTCCGAAGCTTTCTTCCAGTTTTCCTTATACTAAGATTCGGAAGGTTACGAATGAGCTAAAACTTTCCGAATCTTAAATGTAAGTATTCCTTTATGGGAAGCTTCGGAAAGGCAGTACACAGTTTTTTTCATAATTTTTCATAAATTATATTACACTACTTCTTCGTGTCATCTTCGTATTCTTCGCCTGCCCCGTAAGGAAGAATAACTGTATCGGGGTGGCTAATTTATTTCACAGCAAAGACTCTTATTGCCACCCCAGTTAGCTAACCACGGTATACACCATGGCTGACGGGGTAGGCTGACTCTCACCGACCGGACACTGACTTTCCTTAATTTTTTCGTCTGTGTTTTTCCGTGTTGGTCTGTGGCAATTTTCTATCTTTCAAAAATAGCAAAGCTGGAAGCACAGTCATAGACGCTGTCGAGGAGAATAACATCGTAAGAGCGATCAACAATCCAAAGCGTCTCAACGGTGGCATCGAGGCAAAGATCAGCACCAGGAATCCCAATCCGATGGCAAGAGCATTATAAAATATTGCCTGTCCGGTATTCGAAATCGTTATTTTTAGTGCTTGCTCGACGCTTTTTCTAATTTCAAGTTCTTCTTTATAACGACTGAAAAAATGAATTGCGTAGTCTATTCCGATCCCGATAACAATGCTGGCAAGAACTGCAGAAGCAACATCGAGTGGTATTTTGAACCAGCCCATTATCCCAAAATTCAGGATCACAGTGAGTGTAATCGGAATAGTTGTAAATGCTCCGTAAGTTATTGATCTTGAAAGTAAGATCATAATAATGAATACTAAAAAAATCGCCAGAGTCAGACTCTGTAATTGTCCTCTAACCATCAGTTTTTCCATTGTTTGACTTAAAACAGGTTGTCCTGTTAAAATAACTTTCACCTCTTTTTCGAAATGTTTATCAATAGCTTTTTCCACCTGTGCTATCATTCTGTCCCGATCCGAGCTTTTGAATGATGACATCCTTGCCTGGATTAAAGCCTGGTCATAATCAAAGGAAAGAATATTATCCAGTTCGTCGGACCCTCCCATAGATAGAAGTAGAAGGAATTGAGCAACTTCTTCTTCTGTTTTGGGGAGAATTTCATATCTCGGATTTCCTTCATTCAAAGCCTTGTTTGTATTTTTCAGATAATTCACGATGGATGTGGGTTTGCTCAAAACATCGATCTTATCTATTTCATCCTGAAAATTCTCCATTGCCTTCAGAATTTCAGGGT
>JAGLWO010000144.1 GCA_023133395.1 Candidatus Cloacimonadota bacterium
GGAATGATTTGAGCATCTGCTGAAACAATAAATCTATTTGTATTGTTGGTTGCCTGACCTCCGGATAAAATGTTTCCAAAATAACCATCAGGATCTATAATTGTGATTTGATTATTAGAACTGGATAAAAAACCGGATACTTCATTAGAAGAAACAGAACCGGTATTTTCTATTGTGACAGTAAGGTCAGCCGTTTCACCAGGATCTAAAAATCCATTATTACCATCAATAATCGAATAACTAACAGGTTGAAGTTCAGGTCCTTCAATATTCAGATAAATTTTATCATTCCATTCATTGTTATTAATATCCAGTATTGAAATATCAATTATTAATTCCGAACCACCTAAAACATTTGAATCAACAGAAAAATCAAAATCATCCGGAGAAAAAACTGAAGTACCTGCTGAAATATTACCATAATATTCAGTATTATCCGTGATAGTAATAAAATTATTATCCGAAGTTATTGTTGCTGTTATAGAATTCGCAGTTATTGAACCGAAATTTTTTAAGCTAACATTTAACTCAATTTCTTCACCAGGGTTTATAATACTATCTCCATTACCGGAAGAACTTCCGAAATTATCGTCATCAATATCAATTTCAAAAACATTTACAAAAACATCATTTTGCACAATATTAAAAATTCCCAAATTCGGAATATAATTATGCTTGGTTGCTGTAAGGTTTACTTCACCGGTGTTATCTGCTTCAATTGGAAGATATATTTCACCGTTATCATCAGTATATCCTGTTGAAAATATCTCATCGTTTCCTTTTAAAATAGTAATCCATACATTTTCAATAGGAATACCTGCACTTGTTAAAACCATTACTTCCAGCAAATTAGAGCCAACGGGTACTTGGGAATCGTAGATAACCAACATTGGTTCAGGAGAACCTGTCCATATTTCCATACCGGGGTCTCCCATCAGGTTATTCCAGTACGAGAATTTATAAACAGCATTGTATGGATTATTAGGATAACAATTGAATAAATTTAATTTTCCTCGATTAAGAGCACCCCCTAAATGAAAAATATTATCTACAAAAATCCCATAATAAATGCCTGCATCAACACAATTATTAAAACAAGTATTAGTATCGTAAGTGGCAGTACCAATTGCTGCAATTGCTCCTTTGGGATTGCCAGGAGAACCAGCTTTTAAGAATCGTTCGGTTCTGGAATCATAAGTACCTTCAAAATCACCAACATTACAGGTTAATAATACTGCTACAGGAAGCATGAAACCATTATTAAGATTATTAATTTCATCGAGATCCCATCCACTCATACCGTAATATCCACGGTAATTAAAATAACTGACTCCTTCATTAAAACCACAAGTCATCTGCGTTACCCAAGGAGATGAATAGACTTCTGTAAAGGAAAAATTCTCTAAATATTGATTAATCATTTCTTTAATACAAATCTTTGTATCAACGCAGGATTGTCCGGAAGTAGTTGGATCACCAACTAATAAGGCTTTATTATACCAATTTGTATTTCCCAAAAAAGGTTCTTTTTCATAATGAAGTATTTTGAAAATTATTGTCTGAAGCTCGAGTATAGAATTGAAAGAAAGGCGACCAATAAAAGCATCTGCAAGAATGTCATTTCCTTCTAGAAGCACGTAATAGTGATCTCCTTCGCCGATATCAATATGACCTGTAGGTATAGAAAAATTTCCTCCTGCATCGCCAACTAGACAAATGAATTCTGGAGGATTTTCCCATGTATCGTAAGCATTTTGGATGTAATCTTTAATGGAATCTAGCGTTGTTCCGGTTTGAGAAGTACTTGCACTTACAACATGAAATCCTTTTTGGTGCTTCCACTCTATTAGATTTTGTAATATCGATTCAACTTGAGCGTCATCCGGATATATAAAAAGATAATTCGGTTGATGAAACTCATATTGTCGAGGGAATTCAGAGTTATAATTTAGAACCAGTGATTTATAGGTTGATTCAAAAAACATAGATTTTGTTTTATTTTCGTTTTTTACATTTGCTCCATTGCTTCCTTCACACTTTACAATAAACTCAACATTCTTGAATATCTTTAATTCATGTGTCTGCGGATTATATTGAAATGGATTAATTGTAACATTCACAACTCTTAAGTCCCGCATTATTGCAGGATTGCCTATTTCGACTATTTGCGATGGGAATATTTCTCCCTCCAAATAATAATTTTCATCAAAAGTAAATTCCGTATTCTTTGGTTTACTTTCAAATTGCAGTTCCTGAACAGGGTATACGATGATATTAGATAGAACCTCTT
>JAGLWO010000145.1 GCA_023133395.1 Candidatus Cloacimonadota bacterium
TGATCAGTGCCACAGCTTCGATCACATTCCTGCCTTCACTTCTTTTGATCACACACGCTTCCTTCATTGGAGACTTGAAACATATGGCGTTGAGACGAGCAATAAATATCAAAGCAAATATAAAACAGAAAGTGAATAATTTCAAAGAAAAAAAATGAGGAAATAATTATGGAATGGAAAAATAAATTAACTAAGCACTTTAAAAAGAAAAAAGTGGGTCTTGTTCTTGGCTGCGGTGGTGCAAAAGGGTTATCTCATATTGGTGTAATAAAATTTTTGGAAGAAATGGAAATAAAAATTGATTTTATTGCCGGTACGAGTATCGGAGCTTTGATCGGAGGAGCTTATGCAAGCGGATTAAGTATCAAAGAACTTGAAGATATTGCTTTGGAAACCGATCTAACATCCACAGCAAAGTTTTTTTCACCCGGATTTGGGAAATCAGGTTTGGTTACAGGTTCAAAAGTTCAGGAATTTTTAATATCAAAATTAGGTAACAAAAATATAGAAAATCTGAAAATTCCCTTTGTAGCAGTAGCAACCGATATAATTACAGGACAGGAAATCCTTTTTAATAAAGGCGATTTAGTAGAAGCAATTCGATCCAGTATTTCAATACCAGTTGTCTTTCAACCTGTAATCTGGAATAATATTATTCTCGTTGACGGTGGACTTGTTAATCCTGTTCCAATTGATGTAGCTCGTAAAATGGGAGCGGATCATATTATTGCAGTTAATGTTTTGTCATCAAAAAACATGCCGGACATTAAACATGATAAAAAGAGACCCAATAAAATAGATTTGGAGAAACCTCTTGAAATCATTCCTGCTCTGCAAAGAAAGCTCGAAGATTTGATAATAGACCATAAATGGATAAGGAATTTCATTAAGCACAAAGAGAAAGAAGATTTACCTGGAATGAAAAAAATATTCAATCAATCGATTAAGATAGCTCAAGAAAAAATGATAAAGCAATCTATCGAATTATCCAAACCTGATGTTTTGATTGAACCGGATGTTGATAGTGTGAATATGTTCGAATTTTACAAAGCAAAAGAAATAATAGAAAAAGGTTATAAAGCTGCCGAAGCAGTTTTAAAAGAAAAATAAAAAACGGAGGAATCAAAATGAAAAAAATGTTAATAACCATTACAATGCTTCTGATTTGGGTATGTGGAAGTATTTATGCTCAAACACCCACAGCAGAAGACATTCTGAAAAATTCAGATGCTGTTGTGAATGCACCGCAAGATCAGGAAATATCCCTGAAAATGACTTTAACGGATAAAGGCGGAAATAAGAAAGTAAGAGAGATGAAGATGTATCAGAAAGGTGATGAAATGCGTTTAATTCGCTTTCTTTCACCTGCAGACCAGAAAGGCGTGAGTTTCTTATCACTTCCCGACGATGTTCAATATCTATATCTTCCAGCATTTCATAAAGTCAGAAGAATTGCTTCTCACATTAAAAATGATAATTTCGCAGGTACGGATTTCAGTTATGATGATATGAGTGCCAGCAAATATGCAGAAGAATATGATGCCACTCTCTTGGAAAAAACAGATGATCTGTATATTCTGGAACTAATTCCCAAACATGGTGTGGAAAAGAGTTACAGCAAATTAAAAATGTGGGTAAGGCAAGATAATTTTTATCCTGTAAAAGTAGAATTTTATGATAATAAATCTACTCTTTGGAAATTATTTGAAAGCCGAAACATCAAAAAACACGGTGAATATTGGGTTGCATCAGAAGCGGAAATGACGGACTTAAAAAAACAACACAGCACCAAAATGATAACTGAAAAGATAAAATTGAATAAAGGTCTTTCAGATAATATATTCACTAAAAGAAATCTGAAAAGAGTTAAATAGATTAAAAAATAACGTAAAACCTTGCGAATGGTCGAAGTCCTTCGCAATGGTTGAAAAACACCGACCATTACGGAGGTCTCGCAAACTCAACCATCCGTAAGGTCTTTAATAAAAAAGGAATTTATTATGAAAAAAACATTTATGATAATCGGCATATTACTTGTAATATTCAGCAATTCTTATGCTCAAGCAGATTTCAGTATCAATGGTTATCTGAAAACGGATAACCGAATGCTCACTGATGATAATTCTTTTACCTGGAATGAAAATCAACTGGGACTCAAATTTGAAGGTTCGTATTCCGACGATTATCATCTATTCAGTGAAGTTCGTGTAAGAGGATTCGGATTTCCTGAAATATCTCAAACAGCGGATTTGCAAGGGAAAGATAAAATCTATAAATGGGATTTAGAATTCCGGGAAGCATATCTCGATCTATACCAGTTTGGTTTACAGGATTTGGATGTCAGAATCGGACGACAGATAATTACCTGGGGAACTGCTGACAAATTGAATCCGACTGGTAATATTTGTCCTGAAGATCTGGAAGATGTTTTTAATTTTGGTGAACAAGCGTGTGTGAATTCTGTTTTGGCAACTTATTACTGGAAAGATTTTACTTTTTCCGGAGTATATGTGCCTACCTTCACTCCGGCAGTTTTACCTTCAGGTATTTATGCTTCCGCTCTATCCGAACCAATGGAATTTCCTACCGGAATGACGCTTCGTAATAGTTCAGACAAAATTATCTTACCTGAACAGAGGTTTACGGAATCATCACAGGCAGCCTTTAAGGTTGGAACTAATTTATTCGATTATGATTTATCGGTAAGTTATTATTATGGCAGAGACGATTTACCTTTGTGTAACAAAGTAGCTATTAATCCAATCGATACTTTGGGAACAGTAGATGTGGCAGCAGAGATGATCTATCCGAAAATGCAGGTTATCGGTGCCGATTTTGCCGGAAATCTTTTCAATGTAGGAATTTGGGGAGAAGCCGCTTTTACGATCCCCGATGAAGTCGAAATGCAAACTGTTATGGGAGATGAAATCCAAAAATCAATTGCCCTGAAAGATGATCCTTATTGCAAATTCGTGCTTGGTGGGGATTATACTTTCAAAAACGGAATTTATCTAAATACTCAATATCTGCACGGTTTTGTTCACGAAAGAGGAAATGACGATCTGAATGATTATCTTACTTTTCGCTTTGAAAAGAAATTCTTTAATGATGAATTGAAAATCGTTCCTCTCGGAGGAGCAGTTTCAGTAACCGATTGGGATGATTATAGAAATAATTATGGTTTCGTTGCCAATCCGGAAATAACTTATTATCCGTATGATAATGTAGAAATAATAACCGGTGCTTACATCCTCAATGGGAAAGGAAGTAATATGTTCAGTAGTTTGAAAGATAACGATGAGATGTATTTCAAGGCAAAGGTGAGTTTTTAAAAAAGTGAAATGAATATTTCAGATATTATATTCATAATATTAGGTTTATTTCTTTTTCTTTTTGGGATTACAATAACCATCTTTCCAAATGAAATCGGGGGGTGGTTAAAAACTCATTCTTTTCTGTCGAATGATACATTTTATTTAGCTGGTTATATTATAGGTTTCATTGGTTTAGTAATATTACTTATAATGTTGTTAGGATAGTTCGATTATGTGGTTGAAGTTTATTTCTCTTGCAATTTTTGGCATTGCAATGGCTCATTTGGAAGGAGTCGTTGTCGTCTATTTGTGTAAAGCACTCGATTTTAATGAAGATGGTTCTAATATAAATTTTCTGCAGAAATTTCCTAAAAAATATCTTTTAATTGAACGAACAAGGGAAGCAGCTACGATCATTATGCTCGTTGTATTAGCTATTCTTGTTGGGAATGGTTTGCTTGATATGATTATTTTATTCCTTTGGACTTTTGCCTTTTGGGATTTATTCTATTATGTTTCACTTTATGTTCTAATAAAATGGCCTAATAGTCTTAAAACAATCGATGTTCTTTTTCTTATTCCCAAACCCTGGATTGCCCCGGTCTGGGTGCCGATAAGTATCTCATCAATAACAATTCTAAGTATTTCTCTATATATGCTTTTTTGAAAAAGAAATGATTAAAACAATGAATAGAGAAAATGATACTGATCGTGTAATTGTATTACTAAAACGCTACGGTTACCACTCCCAATCATTCAACATCCTGCGCAACGATAAATCATATTTTTATTCGTCTTCCGGTATCGAGGGAGTGATCGCTTATGTTGTTAAAGCAAATGTGGCAATGGTAGCAGGCGATCCTGTCTGTGACCCTTCCAATATTCATTCGTTTGTTACTGAATTCAGAATGTTCTGTAAAGAACGGAAATTGCTGTGTTGTTTTCAATCTATCACAGAGCGTTGCAAAGATATTCTAGAAGATATGGGTTTTGGAATGATCAAGATAGGCGAAGAACCTATCTTTGATTTAGAAAAATTTTCGTTGGAAGGAAGCAAGTTCAGAGGTTTGCGTAAGAACATAAATCAAGCAAAAAAGCAAGGCTTGTCAGTTGTGGAATATCATCCGCTTTTGGAGAGACGACCGGAATGGGAAAAGGATATGGAAGAACTTTCCGCTATCTGGAAGAAATTTAAAGGCTCGGGAGAGTTCTCTTTCCTGATAGGTGAGCCTGCTCTCGATAATCCCAAAGACAGGAAATATTTTCTGGCACTCCTCAATAACAAAGTTGAAGCTTTTGTGGTTTGCACTCCCGTTTACACAAGAAACGGAATTTATTTCGATGTGATGCACCGCCAGGAAAAAACCTTAAATGGAATGCCGCAGCTATTGTTTACAGAGTCCTTTCGTATCATAAAGGAACAAGGATACACGATGGCAACGCTTGGAACTGCACCTCTTTCATACCAACATACAACTGATTCGGAGCAAAGTAGAATAATTAAAACAGCACTCAAATTAGCGTTTAACCGTCTGGGACATTTTCATAGATTTAAACCACTTTATAAATTTAAGAGACAATTCGGTCCTACCTCGTGGGAAGGTCGTTATCTGGCATTTTCACCTAAATTATTCAATCCGGTCATCCTCTATGCTCTTCTTAAAGTTTATGATCCAACCAGTGTAACCAAAAAACTTTTATATCAATTAAATTCTGCATGGAAGGGTATTAATAAAATAAAAGATGAATCTATTGGTTTTATTGGATCTACTTCCGGAAGTGTAATTAAAGGGATCAAAGGAACAAGTCATAAAGCCGTTACTACGACAAAAAAGACTTTACATAAAATCCCAAATAAAATAAAAAGCAAAAAACATCAAACTAAAAAGGAGGAATAATTATGTTTGATCTATTGAAAAAAACAATGTTAACCGGAATTGGCATCGCTTCGATGACCAAAGACAAAATCGAGGAATTAGGTAAGAAAATCTCAAAGGAAAGTAAACTTACCGAAGAAGAAGGGAAGAAAATGGTTAATGATCTTTTGAAACAATCGGAAAAAGCAAGAGAGGATTTGGAAGCTCAAGTGCAAAAATTTGTAAAAATTGCTTTGGAAAAATTAGATATTCCAACTCGCGAAGATTTCAACAGATTGGAAAAGAGGATCAAAAAACTGGAAAATTTGAGAGTAGAAACAAACAAAGAATGATACGAAAAATCGGATTGATCGGACGCACCTATCGTCATATAAACCGTTATCGGGAAATTATAGCCGTGCTTTTTAAGCACGGTTTTGGTGATCTGATCACCAACTCTCAAATCGAAAAATATCTTGATTTCGGTAAGAAGTTCATTCCCAACAAAAAAATCGAAAAAATAACTTCTTTATCACGGTGGGAACGAATCCGAATGGTGCTGGAGGAACTGGGTCCGACCTTTATCAAACTTGGTCAAATTATGAGTAACCGCCCGGATATTTTACCGGAACCTTTGCTATTTGAACTTGAAAAACTACAGGATTCGGTTCCTCCAATGCCGAATGAAGAAGCAGAAAAAATGATCGAGCAGGAGTTGGGAAAACCGATTTCCGAACTTTTCAAAAAATTTGATACAAATCCGATTGCTTCTGCTTCCATCGCCCAAGTTTATCGAGCCGAATTATTCAGCGGAGAAAAAATTGCGGTTAAAGTGCAACGCACCGGAATTCAAAAAATTATCGAAACAGATCTGGAAATAATGTTTCACCTTTCCCTCTTAATGGAAAAACACATCACCGAAATGCAGATATTGAATCCGGTTGAAATTGTAAAAGAATTTGAACGCTCTATCCGTAAAGAAATTGATTTTAATATTGAAGCTTCGCACATCGAGCGGTTCGGGAGGAATTTCCAAACTGATTTGTCGATTTATGTTCCTGAAGTCTATAAAGATCATTCCACGAAAAAAATCCTGACAATGGAATTTATCGAGGGCATCAAAGTATCGAACCTGAATGGTCTGATTAAGGCAGAAAACGATCCCTTGCTTATTGCCGGACAAGGTTGTGATCTTATTCTAAAACAAATATTTGAACACGGTTTTTTCCACGCTGATCCACATCCCGGAAATATCCTGATCATGAAAGATAATATCACCTGTTTCCTCGATTTTGGAATGATGGGAACTTTGCTGCCGAAACATCAGGATTATCTCGGAAATATTATCGTGGGAGTCGTGAATAAGGATTCAAAGAAAATAACAGAAACACTTCTCCGTCTTACAGGAACTTATAATATCGAAAATCGTGATCAATTAGAATACCGGGTTTCCGAACTGGTTAATCAATATGCTTATATTTCTTTGAAAGAAATAAAAATCGGTGAGCTTTTGAACAAACTTTTCAAAATGCTGATAGATTTCAAATTGAGATTACCTTCAGATTTTTATCTGCTTTCAAAAGCATTGATAACCATCGAGGGAGTCGGAACGAAATTGGATCCTGATTTTGATATGGTGGCACACATCGAACCTTTTGCAAAAAATCTACTTAAAAAGCGGTTGGATCCTTTTAAACTGGCAAAAGATTTGTATTCATCTATGTCAGAATTTCGTCTTTTATTCAAGGATTTTCCTTTTGAGATCAGGGAAATAATAAGGCTGGTTAAAACGGGTAAACTGAAGATTGAATTTGAACACAAAGGGTTAGAATCAATGCTCATCAAACACGATCAGATCAGCAACCGCATTGCTTTTACAATAGTTTTGGCTGCGCTCATTATCGGCTCATCTTTAATTGTGCTTTCCAAAATACCACCTCTATGGCAAGGAATTCCTATTATTGGAATTGTGGGATATATTGCTGCAGGAATAATGGGATTTTGGTTGTTGATTTCGATTTTGAAGCACGGGAAGATGTAACCCATATTATGCCTTAATTGGTAGTATAAAGATAATTGTGGATAGCAAAACCTCCACATTCAATTTGAAAGAAAATATGAATGAACATAGCAGTCTTAAACATTATTTTACTCTCAGGTTATTCACGTTTAATCCCTTCGGGATTCTTTATTTTATAGTAACGATCAGAAAAAAACTCTGAAAGAGTTGAATATGAATAACTACGGGTAAAACCCGTAGGTAAAAAATAGAAACGAATACCAAACCTGAAGGGCTTGAACATGACATAAATGTAATTAAGTATAAGTGTTCAAAGAATATATTGAAGTGGGAAATGTTAGTAATAAATATTATTTCCTTTCAAAAAATATAACTTTTTTTCTTTTTCACACCCAAGTTTTTTCGATATTGATCGAGGGAAATGAGCGGCATTTGCGGATGTCTTAATACTTTAGTTGCTGCCGTAAATGTTTCTCTTGGAAAATGAGGTTCAAGAAGTTGATAATTTTTATCGAAATCATTTGTAGGCAAAGCACGTCCTACCAGCCAGCCAAACGCATCGAGTATTTCATCGATACTTTTACTTCTGAATGAAACGATCGGGATGGGATAATCACTGCCATAAAGGAAACGTTCCGGCATTTCCCGTGCCATGGGAATAATCTGTTTCACATACTTGAAACGTCCGGGCAGACAAAAAGCTGATATATCAGCATAAAGTGAAGACCTCGGATTTCCATTTTCAACTTTTGCCATCAACTTTGCAAACACGTTTTCCCAATAATCATTGTTCTTGTCGAGAAGTTTGCCCAGCGGCGTTGCACTGTGAGCAACAATTACTGTTGCACCGGTATCAAGTGCCATAGTAATTGCATCACCCGGATTTTTACCATATTTTCCTGCAGCTGCATTGAACATGAGTTCGTCATTTTCATTTAAACCACCGGGAATCGTTTCCTCAGGTCCCACGTGGATGAGTAACGGTATTTTTAATTCAGCAAGTGCTCGATAGAATTTCTGTGACAACGGATGTGTGGGATCAATGGATTGAGACGATGGAAGCCATTTACACAAAACTGCACCGTGCGCCGCACGTTCCCACAGAACATCGGCAGCATTTTCCCTGTAAGGATGAACCGAACAGCCGAACAAAAACATCGGGTACATTTGCGAAAGGTAGGCAAGGTATTCGTTGGAAACATAAAGGTGCGTTACTTCAGGAAGTACCTGCCCTTCTTCATTATAAGCTTGATCGAGAGCCAGCAATACAATCTTATCCACATATTTGGATTGCTTCAATTGATTTAGTAGGATACCCACATATCGCGGACCAGATATTTGAGACGAAGCGATCTTGGTAACTAATCTGATGCCTTCATAAGAAAGAGATTTTGTGAACAAATTTGATATATAATACAGTTCTTCATTTTCCCCTTTAGGTCCGGCAATGTGCACATGAATGTCAATAACATCATTCGGTTTAAAATTAGAGCGGAGCGAGTAAAACATTTTAACAATCCTTATTTAAGTCACTTCATAAAACAATATTTTTTTAAGTTTATTAATTTATTTTTTCATTTAATTTGTCAATTGTTTTTCTACTTACTTATACGTTACCAAAATACTATAAATGAATATTTAATCTAATTCTTATTTTATTACTTTGCGCGACGTTAGAATCAAATACAGAGAAATATAATACATTATTCAGTAAAACTCTATTTTATTATATATAAAAGTTCCGAAATATTGAAAGGATGCTTTTTTATTATTTGAGCTCACTCAAATTAGCATTTAACCGTCTGTGACATTTTCATAGCTTCAATCCTGTTATTTTGTATGGGCTTTTAAAAGTTTATGATCCGACTGCTGTAACAAAAAAACTTTTAAGCCAGGTCAATCTTGCTTGGAAAAATATCAACAAAATTAAAGATGGATCTGTTGATTTTGTAGGTTCTACTTCCGTAAGTGTAATTAGCGGAATTAAAGAAAAGAGTTATAAAGCGGTTAAGACAACTAAAAAAATTTTACAAAAAATACTTTTTAGCTAAAAAAAAGAAAATAATATTTAGAATGGAACCATAAAAAAATTAGATAAAGTTATTGTTTAATAATTAGTTTTTATTATTTCAGGAATTATTATTCAAAATTATAAATTAAAAAAATAGCTATAAATCGTCATCATCCAAATCTATATCCTCAAGGTCATCTTCCTCTACATCATTACGCATCCAATCCGGGCAGAAAGCTATATTTTCGGTCTTATCCCAACCATCCACATTTTTCAATCCAAAACGCTCAAGTACATCTGCTTCCCAGAGTGAATAACGAACCTGATCTTCCCCAACTTCATAAACAAGTACAGGTCTATGATATTTCCTCAAGCTGAAGTCTGTACTGCTCAGTTCGAAGAATTCCTTAATTCTTTTTAAATCTCTTTCTGCGATCATCATATCCAGCTCCCCGAATTAAGTCAGATTTAGTTGACCTTTTTCAATATCTGAATTTACTAGTTCACAAAAGTGATGCAGGAAAGAAATGTCAAATAAAATACAAAAAATTTTGAAAATAGGATTTTTTATTTTTCTATTAGTAATTACTGAAAGTATATTTGGATTTGAGCCAGGCATTGATGACTTCGCCAATAGTTACCAGTATGAACTTTATCATTCCTGGCTTAGAAAAGGAAATCTCAAAACTGATTTTCCTGCAGGTTTTACAAAGGATAAAGTTGTAAAAATTTTCAGGGATACTGACGGCAATGATGTCCAGGTCGAGTATGATTGGGCAAATTGGAAAATTACCGGTCAGCGGGAAGTTCTTCCTTTTGTATTTTATGTTGATGAAACATTTAAAATTCAGCCTTACATCAGTTTTATGGAGAATTTTATTTACCGATTGAATACAGATAAAATAGACTATTTGCGTGATTTTATTGATCCTGATAAAATAGAGATTCAATATTCCGACCTTAAGGGTGTGGATGCTTTAAATATGCTCTGGAAGGATTTAAGTTCAAGACGAATATCTTTAGAACCGATAGAATTATTCATTGAAAAAGATAATTTAGTTTTTAAAATAAAGCCTAAAGAAGCAGAGGAATTTACTATTTTTTTCCCTAGAATATTAAGAATATCAGAAATTCTGGAAGAGATTAAATTAATTGAAGAAGCGGAATCCAAACCAATATCTGAATATAAGCCGAAAATCACAAAACCACTAATTGAGGAAGGTTTTTTACCAGAAATAGAAGAACTTACCCTTGCTGAATATATCGAAAATTACTACCAATCTCCACCTTCTCGAGAACTATTACATAATAAAGTGAATGATGTCTCTACTTTCTTGAATTTAGAATTTCCACAGCATGACCTGGATTTTGATGGTCAGAGTTATAATCTGAAGATCGAACCTTATAAAAATGATTTTTATGGTAATATGCTTCTGGAAGTAGAAAGAAATGAGGATGGTGTTAACATTTTTTCCTCTGCAGAATACCAGATTTTCAATAAAAACTTCTCTCTGAAATCCGGTGAGAAGATAAATCTATCAAAACTGACAAGTCTCGAGATTGAACAGATTATACCATCTCTACCCCAATTGATTTATGAGCATAGAGCTGTTGGTTCCAGGCTTTTAAACTTTCTTCTGATTCATGATGATGTTCCCACAACACTTGTTGTCAGGACAGATAAGCGCAATGTTTATGAAATCGATTCTTATGCAGATCTGCTCTTGCTTCTTAATAATTATTGGCAGGGAAGAGTAATTTATTTCAGTATAAATGAGGTAAAAAAAATCGAGGGATATGTCGAATTCAAAGGTCATTTAATTGCCAGTGATCCGGAAAGCAAAACCTGTGATCTGGCAGAAATATTATTTCATCTGGATAAGGAATTTAAAATTGATCTTATTATGATGATTCTGCATCCTGATGCAAAATTGGAATCAAGGAAGGGATAGTGAGAATATTTGAAACCCATGCTCATATGGATTTTCCACAGTTCAAAAGGGATAGGGACGAAATTCTAAAAAAATGCTTCAATGTCGGGATTGAATTTATTATTAATGTTGGTGTAGAGAAAAAATCTTGCAAAGCTGGTATAAAGTTAGCTGAGAAACATAATCAAATTTATTCTTCTGCAGGCTTTCATCCGCATGATGCTAAAGAGTTTGACAAGGAATTTATATTGAGATCAGCAAGGCATCCGAAAGTTATTGCAGTTGGAGAGATCGGGCTTGATTTTTATAGGAATCTTTCACCCAGGGACATCCAGGAGAGGGTATTTGACGAACAAATAAAAATTGCACTGGATTTGAATCTTCCGATAATTGTACACGATAGAGATGCACATGAGCAGTGTTTTGATATTCTTTCAAAGTATACTCCTCCTAAGGTGGTTTTCCACTGTTTTTCCGGGGATGAAGTATTTGCAGAAAAAGTTTTGGATAAAGGATGGCACATTTCCTTTACAGGTTCAATAACCTACAGGAATAGTTCTATAGAAAATGTTGTCCGTATGGTCCCTGAGGATAGATTTTTTATCGAAACTGATTCTCCATATCTGTCACCTGTTCCAAATAGAGGAAAGAGAAATACCCCCTTAAATTTGCGATATGTAATTGAAAAGATATCCGAAATTAGAGGAATAACTCCCAACCAGGTAGCTGAAATCACCTTCCAGAATGCAATGAATTTTTTTCTTCCTGACTTGGATTATTAAGCTTTAAAAAAAATACTTGTAAGAAATATTCCCCTCAATAATTTTGCACAAAATTAATTAACGGAGGAATATATGGCAGTAGTAATTGATAAGGAAGCCTGTACCGGATGCGAAGCTTGTATTGAGACCTGCCCTACAGAAGCACTTTCCATGGTCGATGATAAAGCTGTCTGCAATGAAGATGAATGCGTTGATTGTGGAGCCTGTCTGGAAGCTTGTCCTGTAGAAGCTATTTCGTTATAATCATTTAATTGTTTAGGAGAATAAGCCGACTGTAACAGGTCGGCTTTTATTATATATTGACAAAATGGGGTACTAAATAAATTTTTCGATGATTTTTTATATGTATTAATTAATTATTTTTTATTTTTACAATTATAACGAAAATCTATCATTCTATTTAAAGTTAATAAATAGGAAGAGGAAAAAGATGAAAGATTATAATTTTGTTGTTGATATTGGAAATACCCACATTGTAATGGGAATTTATTTCCAGAATAAATTGTTTCAATCCTGGCGCTTGAGTAGTGATAAATTCAAGACGGAAGATGAATATTTCAGTTCAATAAAGCTTCTTGCTGAGGAATATTCAATTGATTTCGGAGATGTTAATAAATCGGTTATTTCGTCAGTTGTACCTGAAATAACCCGGGTTTTCACTCATCTTATCCAGAAATTTATGAAATGTTCAGTGAAAATAGTCAATGCTTATACAGAGCTTGGACTGAAATTCCCGGTTCAAGATCCCGGATTTATCGGAGCTGACCTTGTGGTAAATGCCTTTTCTGCAAAGGAAAAGCATAAAACCAATTGTATCGTGTGTGATTTCGGTACTGCCACCACAGTTCAACTAATTGGAAAAGATGGATATTTCCATGGTTCCATTATTGCCCCGGGAGTAATCACCTCTGCTAAGAACCTGTTTGAATCAACCTCTCTGTTGCCGAATATCCAGCTTCAATCCCCTGAAACCCTTTTAGGAACAAATACAAAGGATTCTCTCCTGTCGGGCATTATAACAGGTAATTCCTATATGCTGGATGGCTTTATTAAAGCAATCAAAGGTGAGTACAGACACCTTGGTGAAATTAAAACCATAGCTACAGGTGGTATTGCCGAACTCATCTGTGAAAACTGTAAAGAAATTGATATTATAGATAAAAATTTAACTTTGGATGGACTAAACCTTATTTGCCAGAAACAAGAAATTTAACATTTAATGAAAAAAGTAGTTTATCCCATAATTTTCATATTGTTTTTTGCTTCTTTTTCCTCAGCAGAAGTATTTTTACAACGATTCTATCTGGAAGGTTATGCACCACTCAAGGGAAATGAGATAGATTACTTTAAACTTCATGAAGGATATTCCATAACGAGCTATCCAAGAAACATATTAAGTGGTGTCAAACTTACAACAGAAAAAGAGATAGATTATGAAGAAAAATTAGTTAAGTTTCAGGTAAAATACAACAGCATTGAGCTTTATCCACCGGTTTATATTACCCTGGATACTTATGTTCAAAACAATTTCAGTGAAATATACCGAAAGCTGGTAAAGGCGAACAGTAAAGAACTTCTGAGCGCTAAAGATAGAGCAGAAAGTGCTGGTTTAATCCCGGAGATTGTGATTGAACTACCCAAAATCGCTCTTCCTAAAGCAGTAAGAAAATTTATGGGAAATAAGGCTGGTAGACTCAGTTTGGATGGTAGCCAGAAGTTAACCTTTTCAGGCAGTAGTACTTCAAGAAATGAACCGGGTGATGAAGATGATCGCAAACAGGATTTTGACCTTGAGATGCGACAGGACCTGAATCTGAGATTGAAAGGAACCATCGGTGAGAAAATACATGTGAATGTAACCCACCAGTCCACTTCAGATGAAGACGTTATGCCTACCCCGAGTGAGATAAATGTAAACTATGAGGGTGATGAAGACGAAGTTGTAAGATCTATAGATGGGGGAAACATTTCTCTGAGCCTGAGTGGCTCCAAGTTCTTCAGTTATAGTGCATCTTCGGAAGGTTTATTCGGAATTAAATCCGGTTTGGAAGCAGGTAACTTGAAGATAACGACAATTCTGGGCAAGGATGAAGCTAAAAAGAGCACGCAGAAATTCAAAGGAAGTACCCAGGCAGATTCAACTGTAATTGAGAGCAGGAATTTTGTTAAAAGAACCCACTATTTTATAGACCAACCCGAAATACTGTATAAACTGTATGATGAAGAGTTTGGTATCGAAGGTGTTGACTATCCTCGAGGCTGGAAAGATAATGCTATAGCAACAGCACCTAACGGAGAATGGTACTTAAATTCTACAGGTGCGGGTGTTCTACCTGATCCTGATGAAGAGGTTACCCTCTATATTGATGATGGAAACGCAAGTAACAATAATACAACCATAGAAGGAATTGAAATTGGGAATCCTGATATCATATATCACTTTGATATCCTGACAGAAGGAACCGATTATATTATTAATTACAATACAGGTATTGTAATTCTAACTTTGTCACAAAGTATAAGTAAACTGTACACAATTGGTATTACCTATACCCGGATAGGCGATGGGCAGGTTGTAGGAAACGACTCACCGGTTGAAGTAAAACTTCTGCGTAAAAGCAATCAGGATTTCACTGATGTAGATTACTGGAACCTGCAGGTCAGGAATATCTACAATCTTGGTATGCAAAATATAAAAAACGAGGGTTTTGACCTGAATATCTTTTCCCTTACGGAAAGTAACACCCCTGACTACAATATCCCCTCAGGTCTTATTGAAGAAACCATGAGCTATAATGAATATCTTCGTCTGGATAGCAACGTGGATGGTGTAATAAATGGTGATGACGAACCTGTCGACCTTGCCAGTGGCTATATTGTATTTCCATTTTTAAGACCCTTCTTTGCCTTGGAAGACAGCCTTATCTATGTTGAGGAAGAGATTCAATATGATGAATTCTACAATTACATTTCAGTTAAGGGGAAAATAGGTCGAGATCAGATTGACCTGAGACAGATGAATATCTTGCCAGGAAGTGTGGTTATCAAGATTGGACCAAACAAAAAGAAACTTGTAGAAAATGTAGATTATATAGTTGACTATGATTTTGGAATAATTACCTTTCTGACTGCTGAAGGTAAAGATTCAGATGTTGATATCGATATCAGTTTTCAATATAAACCTCTCTTCTCTGTTGAGAGCAAAACCATCTTGGGATTTCGAGCTGATATGAAATTCAACGACAACTTGAAATTAGGTGGAACCTTTATTTATCAATCGGAGAAAGTTAAGGAAGACCGGCCTAAGATCGGAAATGAAAACCGTAGTATAATCCTTACTGATATTGATGGTGAACTCGAGTACGAACTCCCATTCCTTACTAAGGCTATAGACTGGCTTCCTCTGATAAAAACCGATGAGGAATCATCGGTCACTTTATCCGGGGAAGTGGCTATGAGTATCCCCAGAATATATGGTAGTCCCAAGCAGAAGGATATCAAGGAAGCCTATGTTGATGATATGGAATCCATACTGGATACTTACCCTCTGGGTGTAACCAGGGGGTCCTGGGACCCTGCCAGCAGACCCGGTGAATTTCCTAGCGGGAACTATGTGAATTATGGGAAAGCAAAGATAAATTTTTATAATCCCCAGGATATTTATGCCCGGGAAGTATTTGACCCTGAATCTCTTACAGAAAAGGAAGAGCGGGAAAAGGTTTCGGTTTTAGCCTATAAGATAAAGCCACTGGACTTAGGAATGCCTGGAATGGACCTCAAACACTGGGCTGGTGTAATGAAATACATTGGTAATGAGGTCGACTTTTCCAAGAAGAAATACATAGAAATTTTAGCAAAGGTAGATACACTTAATTACAATCAGCTCACCAAGCCGGTTATCATGCACATTGATCTGGGAAAGGTGAACGAAAACTTCTATACATTTACTGACATAAACGGAGAAGGTATCCTGGATATGGAAGATGGACTGGTTGCACGTGACGGTATTCTCGACGGACCGGAAGAT
>JAGLWO010000146.1 GCA_023133395.1 Candidatus Cloacimonadota bacterium
AAAAAAATCTTAACATTTTTATTACCAAGTAATTAAATCACAACTTGTGGATAACTCTAGACTGATGACATTTTCATAATACCATAATTTTTGGTTAGTTAGTAATCTGACCGTAATTTTCATAGTTATTACAAACTAATTTTCGACCTTGACAAATCTAATTTCATTTTCATTTTAGGTTTGTTATATAGCGTATTTAACATTGTTTATGCTGTTATGTGGTATTGTGGATAAGTTGGTTTTTTAATCACGATTATGTCCACAATTCAATGAAATTGAAAATGTTATACTCTGTGAATTTTAATGTGGATAAGTTGTGGGTAAGTTTGAATGAAGAAATTAGAAAAAGCATTGAAAGGTGTTAATAATGAATAATTACAACGATTTATGGGATGGTGTATTAGAAACACTAAGAGATAACATCAGTGAACAGGGATTTAATACATGGTTCAGCGAGACAGATGCTATTGGTCTTTCCGAGAATTTTCTTACAGTAAAAGTGCCAACTCAGTTTATTGCAGATTATTTAAATAAAAACTACAGTGAATTAATATCTGAAATATGTTATAATTTATTCAGTAACAAATACAATATAAAATTTACTAGTTTACTTCCAAAAAGAATGGTTAAAGATTATGATCTGCCTGATATAAGATCTGTAGCGAATTTCCACACAAAGTTGAACAAAAACTACAATTTTAATGAATTTGTAATTGGGGCTAATAATAACTTTGCTCATTCTGCTTCACTCGCTGTTGCAGAATCTCCAGGAACTACATACAACCCACTCTTCCTTTATGGTGAATCTGGAATGGGAAAAACTCACCTAATGCAGGCAGTTGGAAATTTTGTTGTTGAAGAACACATGGATAAAAATGTATTCTATATAACTACAGAAGAATTTACCAATGAAATGATTGATGGTATACGCACAAATACGATGCCTGCATTCAGAAACAAATTCAGGAATTTTGATGTATTGCTAATTGATGATGTACATTTTTTATCCAGAAAAGAAGGAACCCAAGAAGAATTTTTCCACACGTTTAATGCTCTTTATGAAAAAAAAAAACAAATTGTTCTAACCAGTGATAGACCTCCAAAAGATATACCTGATCTCGAACAAAGATTAGTTACCAG
>JAGLWO010000147.1 GCA_023133395.1 Candidatus Cloacimonadota bacterium
CCACTTTGCACCAACTCCTGAATAAAATTTACACAAAAATCCAAGCGGAGTGATGATGAGAATAGATATAAGAATAATTAATCTTGTTTTGAATTTATTCATTAATCTATCATGCCCAGGTTTCACAATTTTCGATTAAACTAATACACCATTTTTCTATCTTTTCATTTCCACTTACTAAAAAATCCTGTCCCAATCCAATCGTTTCTAAAGTTAATTTCTCTCCATCAATTCTAAATCTTTCTTTATTACTATGTCTGCTAATTTTTGTCCCAAATTTCGGATGAAAATAACATGGCAATTCCCAAATACTTTTTGAATAACCTTTTTTTGTAAGGACTAATTTCTCATTATATTTAAAAACCCCTGATTTTTCCGCTATATATAATGAATTAATCGAACTTTTATTCCTTAAATGAGGATGATTAAAAGCCCAATTCAATTCCGGAAAACCCTTTTTGATATTCTCCGCTCTTTTGTTATCAAGTTTAACTATTTCTGCAATTTGTAAATAACCAAAGATAATATGACGTTCATAATCTTTTTCAAAGCTAAGTTTCTTATCTCTAATATGTGTCCGTTTAAAGCTTCCGAAAAATAAGAAGATATCTCCCTTTTGTACATTCTGATTTCTTAAATGTGATTCTGCACTTCCAGATTGACCGAAAACAGCTTTCCAGCCTGGTTTTCTTTTCTTTACGTTATTAATTAAATCCGGATCTAAATGACATTTTCTGCTTTGAGGAATTCTCAGGTTCAATTCTTTCATTAAATCAAGATAGTTCTTATTTCCTGTAAATTTGAGTTTATCATATTCTAAACCATAGTATTTTTCAGTTTCCGGGATGGGAATAGATAATAATCTTCCATCTGGAAGTATAGGGCTTGCTCCTTTTCCAAATGAACTATCAAATCCTTTTCTACTTAAGATGACTTGCATATTCTTTTAATGAACCCGACTTTGGTTTTATAAAATCCTTGAAGGTTATGCTGAACCGGTATACCAGTCAATTTTACGGCTGATGTACATCACAACTGCCAGGATAACAAATAAGCCAATACTTCCCAGAAGCAAAGCATAATCCTGAAGCTGCAGGAGCACATAAAGGAAACAATATAAAATGATGAGAATAAATGCAATGATCGAAGTTAACTTTTTATCTTTCAGCACGCTCTTCGTATATGCAGTTATCAATGCAATTGTGGCAACACTGGCAATAAGATATGCATATTTGAACGAAAGATGTTCAGAAATTGAAAGTAGTAATGTATAGAAAATTATCAGAGCTGTTCCCACCAGAAGATACTGGAAAGGATGGATCTTCTTTTTGTTTAAAGTTTCCATCATAAAGAATGCAAGAAAAGTTAATAAAATGAACATAATCGCATATTTTACAGTTCTCATATTTTTCTGATATTCATCGACAGGTAGAAGCAATTCAACACCAAAAGCTGATGAATTAATATCATACTTATTCCCGATCCATGACTGGGGATAATTCCTGTTCAATTGTAACACTTTCCAATTTGCAGAAAAGTTTTCACTCGTAATCTCGTGGGATTCCGGTAGGAATTCACCAATAAAACTTGGATTTGTCCAATTTGATACAATATTCACATTAGTTTCATTTCCTAAAGGTGCAAAATGCAGTCCTCCACTACCGTTGAGGTCAATTTCTAATGAAAACTCCATATTCTCATTATCAGGTTTTATTTTTATTCTTGTACTGAATCCAGAAGCCAGGATATCATTTGATTCGATCCCGGGATTCACTTTGAGTTCTGAATCATTCCATTTAATTATGATCGACTCCTTTATACCCTTCATGTGAGTGATTCCCACAGATAGAAAGGATTCATCCCAGAGAATGTCTTTAGCAGGAATGTTAAATTTTTTCATATTTATAGATGAGAAGTTTCCATTTAATTTTAAAGAAGTATTATACAAAACAACTTCAAAAATCCCTCTATAACGGATTTCCGGATTTACCACAGCTTCAATTGACAAATCATCCGGTAAAAAATGAGCATAATGAGTATAAACAGTCCAATTACCTTTCTCATCTTTAAAGTATGTCTTAAAAGGAATTGATATTACAGGACCGGAAACAGTCTGCTCCTGTCCCCATTTCTCACTCACTTCGAAGATGGCTTCTTCTCTTCTCATCTCTCTTTCACGGATCAGAGACATTATCATTGCACTGGGAATAAGAAGTACC
>JAGLWO010000148.1 GCA_023133395.1 Candidatus Cloacimonadota bacterium
TAATCTATAAGTTGAAATAATAAATTCTTTTAACAATAAATCGTAATAATAAATTGCTTTTTTATAATCTCGTCCTTCAAAATGTACACTTTCATATAAGTTGCCAAGTTTAAAAAGTGCTTCTTCCCGATGTTCTGATTTATAATCCTTATTTTCATAAATTTTCAAATAAGTCGCTATTGCAGTATCATAATCACCCAGTTTCATTACATCATATGCATAAGACAATTTTCTACTGGCACTTTTTTTCTCAACAACTTCTTCAGTTTCTTCAGGTTCATAATCATCGAGTGTTTTTATTGATTCCGGAACTTCTTGTTCTTCAAAATCTTTTACTAATCTAGGGGATGAACAAGATAAAAGCATTAATAAAGAAAAACCTACTAAAAGAAATCTCATTTCATTCTCCTTTTGATTTAAACAAAACTAAATTAACCACCACTGATAAGATGAATAACATTAACCTTAGCATTTTTTGGAACAACTTTTGTTCCATATTCAAAATTTCGTATTAATTCACCATTAACTTTAACTATAAACATCTTGGCTGAATAATTCATTTTCTTTATAATTTCATTTATTGTGATATTCTCTTCCCAGTCAAGTAGATTTCCATTAACAGTTATTTTTTTCATATTTCTTTTAACAATAACTCCAGAACTAAATTTGCTTGCATATTGGCTACAATTCCAGCTCGTGGAGCCATAGGGGAGATGCCTTCCTGCAATTCTGTTTCTTCATCACCACATAAGTAAAGATTGTCCACTTTTCTGATATGAAGTATTTCGTTTCTACCATATCCTGCAAGACCGGAAGCTGCAATTATCGGTTTATCAGGAAAACTTGTAATCCAGGTTTCAATCAGCATTTTCTTCATTTCTACCTTATCAAATGCTTCAATCATAATATCGGCATTTTTATAGATAACAGAAATATTTTTTTCATCGAGTTTGATATAATGAATTTGATATTCGGAAAATGGATTAATTTTTTTCAGATTTTCCAAGAGGGATTCAACTTTTGGTTTTCCTACCTGGTCAATAAAGTATTGCTGTCTGTTTAGATTGGATATTTCTACTTTATCAAAATCAGCAATTACAAGTTTTCCAATACCTGTACGTGCCAAAGAAACAGCGACTGTAGAACCGAGTCCCCCAGCACCAGCGATGCCTACAATACTGTCTTTGAGCACTGCGACTATTTTGGGATCATGTTTTGAAAAGAACTGTTCTTCTAAATCTTGCATATATTTCAAATACAAGGAAAATTATACAGAAGTTCCCTATGCTTATACATCGAATTTTACGCCCTGAGCAAGAGGTATTTCCTTACCCCAGTTTATTGTATTTGTTTGTCTTCTCATATAAGCTTTCCAAGCGTCACTACCAGCTTCTCTTCCTCCACCAGTGTCTTTTTCTCCACCAAAAG
>JAGLWO010000149.1 GCA_023133395.1 Candidatus Cloacimonadota bacterium
AAACTAAAAATTATAATTGTAATAACTGCCAAAAGGTTTATTGAAAAGGAATCAAATAGTCTCTTCCAGAATGACCTGATAACATCCTCAGAACCGGATTCCTGTTTATCTTTTGTAAAGGAGAGAACAAATTCCAGGTTTCTACGAGCAGGTTCATGGTTAGATTTAACTTTGAGTGCTTTTCTAAAATAGAGAATCGATTTTCCAATCTCATTCAAACGGAAATAGCAATTCCCGATGTTATAAAAGAGGTCGGCATTGATTATATCTTCGTTTTCGATGCTTCTGAATTTTTCCAGAGCATTTTGGTAATCCCTTGATTCAAAGTCAGTTAAAGCTTCTTGAAATAAATTATCAATCCGTGAATTTGCAAATAATCCAACTGATAAAATAAATAAAAGTAGTATTATTGCAGATTTTTTCATTGATTCCTCAAATTTTTATTTTTAAAATATCATTTACGATATCTCTCAATAATTTATAATCGCTTTCAATATTTTCCCTGGAAAAACCACCCGGCATGAAACGTGCCTGATTACATTTCTCAAAAATGTTTTTGATTTTATCCATAGTTTCATCAAGAATTTTTCCTTTTTTAATTTCAGAAAGAAGCTGCTCTGTAGAACTGCCACGAGGGATCTTCAATTTATCTGCAAGGTAACTAGTTAATCCCACCTGAGCAGACGAGTAGAAGTCTATATCTGCTTTTATAGCATGTTCGGAAGCTTGTTTCATGTATTTCCTTAAAATCTTATTTGCCTGCTTTTGACGAAGGTAATCAATATTTCCTGCAAGTTTTCTCTGTTCATTTGAATATATAAGCGAAACTGGTATTAACATCAGGAAAATAACCCAGATCAGCCAGTAACCGAATTTATCCAGATAAACGATATTAGTTCTCATTTTTGTATCTGTGATATTAAATCCAATATCTGAACCCTCTATTTCCACGATTGACTGGGCTGTACTGCTGGGAATGTAAGTTACATCACCTTCCTGGACGTTAATAAGATATGATTTTGTGCTTTTTGTAATGTATTTCTTCTGTGAAGTATCGAAATAAGAAAAGTTGATCGATGTTATTGTAAATTCTCCTTTTTCCTGAGCAATAACAAGATACTTGATGGTTTTTGTTCCTGAGATTTTGTCTTTATTTATTTTAGTTGAAACTTCAGGGTCGATAAAACGCAGGTTCTGGATTTCAGGTAGGATTGGAGGGTCAAATTGTTTTAAATTCCCTGTCCCTGAGATTTTCAGAGTATAAGTAAAAGAATCTCCAACTTTAATATCGGTCTGGTTTGTGTTGCTCGATATCCTGTAACTTCCCACAGCACCGGAAAAATTGATTGGTTTGTTTTCTATTGGGAGTTCTTTCACGTTTATTGCTATTGGTTTGCTTCGTATAGTATATCGTTTGGTTGAGCCCAAATCAAAAAAGCTGTAGGATTGTGTTCTGATATTAACCTGAAGTCCCAATGAGGGAATT
>JAGLWO010000015.1 GCA_023133395.1 Candidatus Cloacimonadota bacterium
CTCTTCCAGAAAGCCATTCAAAAGAAAATTGCTTTTGTCAAAGGTTCGGTGTTCCATTGCGATGGAAGCGGACAAAACACGATGAGAATTAATTTTTCGTTTTCTTCAAAAGAAAATAATATCGAAGGAGTTAAAAGGTTAGCTCAAGTTATTAGAGAATCAATGAAATAAATATAACCTTAAATTAATATGA
Organism: Candidatus Cloacimonadota bacterium; assembly: GCA_023133395.1. Taxonomy (GTDB): domain Bacteria; phylum Cloacimonadota; class Cloacimonadia; order Cloacimonadales; family TCS61; genus JACNIV01. The sequence goes on from JAGLWO010000015.1 coordinate 194, forward strand.
ATGAGGAGAAGTAATTTATGCACTTCTCCTCTTTTGAAAATTGATGGAAATTGTAATTTGAACATTAAATCTTTCTGATACTAAATGAAAAATAAAATTATATTACTTTTATTAACGATTGTCTTTTCAAATTTCCTTTTTTCTGAAGTTCGTATATCAGCAAAGCAGAACAAACTTAATGAGGAATATTTACAAGAACTGGATTTAAATTTAATAGAAACCATAGATTTGTTAGCTGTTTTTAATGAAACGTCAAAAAAGATCCCGGAAACAGTTACTGGAGTAAATATTTACAGGAAATTTTTAATGGAAATGACCCTTGAATGTAGTAATATCAGGCAGAAAATAGCAGATTCTGAAAAAAAGAATTCGACGGAACGTGAAATACTTATTCAGATGTTAATATCCAGTTTGAGACCTGATGTGCAATTTCTTCCTACACCAATTGATGATAAAAAAGACTCACAAAATGAACAATTACTGGAAATTCTGAATACGAGAATTCAGAAGCATATATCAGTTTTAAGAAAATCTATCCTAGATGAAGAAAAAGGAGTTCTGGAAAGTGGAACTTTTAATAAATATTTTCTGGATTTACATTCTAAACATTTTATGTACATTTTGCTTCTTGACTTTTTGAAACCAGGTAAAAAATTAAGCAAAGAAAATAGGGCTTACCTTTTAATAATGGTAAGAGAAATCGAGGACTCTTTAATAGAAGAAAAAAAAATGGAGGAATAATGAAAAAGTTATTTTTTATAATCAGTTTTTTGATTTTTGCCTTACTGCTTTCTGCAAATACACTGGAGCAATTAGAGGAGTTGAAGAGAGATATTGCCAGACAAACAGCTCAGTTCAAAGATTCTGATTATCACAAGTATCTCAAAGAAAACAGAGATTCCAGAGAATATGTGGTTGGTGATCAGGTAATTTTTTGGGCATGGGATCTAACTGTGATGCCGCCTGCATGGATACAACCAGCAGCTACTTGCAGAGCTGTGGGAGACCACTGTTATCTGTTTGTTGCAGATGATCAATGGAATGTGCATATGGATCAGAGCGACGTTGACCTGATAATGCCCTACCTTGAAGATTATACTTTAAATTCAACGGAATATGGTGTTATAGAAATGGATGAAACCATGTTCGGACCCATTCCAGATGAACTTGATAATGATCCCAAGATAATTGTATTCTATTCTGCTCTGGGTTCTTTTATGGGAACAAGTTTTGATGGGTATTTCAGTGCGTATAATCAGGTTACTGAACAGCAGGCACAACAGATGAATCCACCTGGACACAGTAACGAATGTGAAATGATATATATGACTTGCTTTCCCCTTAATCCAACCGACCTGATAAGAATATCAGTTTTAGCACATGAGCTTCAGCATATGATCCACTGGCTTGGTGATGTGAACGAAGATACATGGGTAAATGAGGGTTGTTCGGAATTGGCAATGGTGTATTTTGGTTTTCCCGATCCGATCGTACAGTTTCCAAGTAATCCAGACAACACCCTGACATCTTGGGATCAGGGATTTGCAGATTATGTGAAAGTTATGCTTTTTTTTACTTATTTGGAGGAACATTTTAATACACCAGCAGATAGCTTGATCAAGGATATTGTATCTGAACCGGCAAACA
>JAGLWO010000150.1 GCA_023133395.1 Candidatus Cloacimonadota bacterium
AAAAGCAGTAGATGATTCTAAAGGTGGAAAGATAACTTACCGAATTGATAAATTTTCAAACCTGCATATCATTGCTGGCAAAGTAAGTTTTGAAACTAAAAAACTCAAAGAGAACATTGTTGCGATTATATCTGCTGTTTTACGTGAAAGACCAGCAGCTCTCAAAGGTATTTACATCAAAAGTATTGCTGTTACTTCAACCATGGGTCCCGGCATAAAACTAGATGTGGCATCATGTACTCTGGAGGCAAAAAAGTAGGAGCGAAATAATGGTACAGCCTTATAAGATCGAAGAAGTTAAGAAAATTAAACAGCGGCTTGAGAATGCAAAATCAATTATTCTAATTGATTATAAAGGTATTAATATTGAAGAAGTAGATGAATTACGCAACAGGTTTCGAAATGCTGGTGTTGATTATTTTATCTCAAAGAATACTTTTATAAAACTTGCTCTCAATGAACTCGGTGTTTCTGATTTAGATCAAAAATTAGTAGGTCCAACTTCAATCGCTGCAGCTCTGGAAGATGAAGTGGCTCCTGCACGCGAATTGGCAAAATTCAAAAAGGATATAATGGAGGACAAAGAATTTCCATCTTTCAAAATCGGTCTCATTTCAGGAAGGATAATGGAACCTTCCGAACTTGAACAACTGGCTAAACTTCCAAGTAAGGATATTCTTATATCCCAGATTCTTCAAGGTTTCAATTCACCTATTACAGGTTTAGTTGGAACACTTCAGGGAATCCTACGAAAATTTGTATTCGCAGTTGATGCTATTACAAAAAAGCAACAAGAAAATAATTAAAAATATATAATGGAGGATATGATGGCTGAAAAGAAGCAACAAGTTATTGATATCATTAAGGAAATGAGTGTTATTGAACTTTCCAAACTGGTAAAAGAATTAGAGGAACTTTTTGGTGTTACAGCTGCTGCCCCCGTTGCTGTAGCGGCACCTGGTGCTGCTCCTGCTGGCGGCGGAGAAGCTGCAGAGGAAAAAACAGAATTCAATGTCATCTTGACTGGTTCAGGAGAAAAGAAGATTCAAGTAATCAAAGTTGTTCGCGCAATTACCAAATTAGGATTGAAGGAAGCAAAAGATTTAGTTGATGGTGCTCCAAATCCAGTTATTCAAGGTGTACCAAAAGAGGAAGCTGAATCAGTTAAAGCTAAGATTGAAGAAGTCGGTGGATCAGTAGAGGTTAAGTAATTGATATTTCTTAATACGGAAGTGAGCAAAATTTGCCCACTTCCGTTACCTTATTTATAAGAGTGTTAACTTTATACAAATAACTTTGCTTTTTAAAGAAAAAAGGAGTAAATCTTTTGGAAATTAAAAGTTATTCCCGGATAAGAAAAAAAGCCAAGCAGTCAGGTCTTCCATCTGTAAAAGTTCCTAATCTACTGTCTATGCAGATTGATTCTTACAACTATTTTTTACAGAAAGATATTCATCCTCAAAAAAGAAAAGATACCGGTTTGCAGGCTATTCTCAATTCAATTTTCCCTTTAGAGGATCAGAAAGGAATTTATCATCTTGATTTTATAGATTATATTGTTCTAAAAGAAAAATATACTACTGACGAATGCATTGAACGTAACCTTTCTTACCAAGCTCCAATTAAAGCAAGAATGAGACTTATCATATATGATGAAGAGATCCTCAAAGAAATCGGTGAGAGAAGAGTAAAAAACACTATTGAACAGGATGTTTTTTTTGGTGAAATTCCTTTAGTAACCAATAGGGGAACTTTCATTATCAATGGTGCTGAACGTGTTATTATCAGTCAACTTCATAGATCTCCTGGAATATTTTACTCAGAGACAAAACACCCGAGTGGTAAAATTCTCTATTCTGCAAAATTAATTCCATACAATGGTTCCTGGCTGGAATTTACTATGGACAGTTATGATGCCATGTTCGTCCTGATAGATAAACGAAGAAAACTCCCCATTACCGTGCTTTTGAGAGCTATCGGGCTTTCCACAAATGATGACCTGAGAAACTATTTCTATGAAAAGGAAAATCTAAAAGTAAGTGATTCTTCCGGTAGATTTCTATTCAGTGATGTTTACAATACTGAAACCGGAGAAATAATATATGAAGCAGCTACTGAAATAGGTAAAGAAGAAATTGAAGCTATGACTGAAGGTGGGATAAAAAAAGTTACAATAATAAAAGAAATTTCTGAGATTACACGCAAGATACTTGAACAAACCATTGCTAAAGATCAAACCACAAATCAGGAACAAGCACTTAAAAAGATATACACTCTAATTCGACCGGGTGAAGAACCTTCCTATGATGTAGCCCTTGACCTTTTCAACAGGATGTTCTTCAATGCAAGAAGATACAATTTAGGCAAAGTTGGACGTCATAAATTGAATACTAGGTTAGGATTGAATATCGATCCTTCCATTCATATACTTACAAAAGAAGATTTTATTGCTATAATAGACAAATTAATTGCCGTATATAAAGATGAAGATACAGTTGATGATATTGACCACTTAGCAAATAGAAGAGTTAGAACCGTTGGGGAACTACTTGGCGAACAATATAACATTGGACTTTCCCGTGTTGCCAGAACAGCGGTGGAAAGGATGTCGATTGCCAACTCGGACGAGGTTACTATTCACGACCTTATCAACAGCAATGCTCTAATCGCAGTTGTACAAGCTTTCTTCTTAACTGGACAACTTTCTCAGTTTATGGAGCAAACCAATCCTCTTACTGCTATCACTCACAAACGAAGATTATCTGCGCTGGGACCAGGTGGTTTAACCAGAGAAAGAGCTGGTTTTGAAGTCCGTGATGTTCACTATTCTCATTATGGAAGAATCTGTCCTATCGAAACTCCTGAAGGTCCGAATATCGGCTTGATCTCATCTCCCGCAATGTTTGCAAGAGTTAATGAACTGGGATTTTTAGAAACTCCATATATTAAAATTGAAAATGGAAAAATCACCTCTACTGTTGAATATCTTGATGCTTTCGATGAAGAAAAACACATAATTGCCCAGGCAAATGTTATATATGATGAAAACCTTAAGATCACTGATAAATTAGTGTTTGCACGTTATAAAGGAGAATTTCTTCAGGTGAAACCCGAGGAAGTTCAGTATATGGATGTTTCACCTCAACAAATCGTTTCCGCATCAGCATCCCTGATTCCATTCCTGGAACATGATGATGCTAATCGTGCTTTAATGGGTTCGAATATGCAACGCCAAGCTGTACCTCTTATAAGCCCGGAAGTTCCAATTATTGGGACAGGAATGGAAAAAATCGTAGCAGCAGATAGTGGTGCAGCAGCAATAGCACCCTATGATGGAGTGGTAACCAAAGCAACCAGCTCATATATTGATATTGAAAGAGAAAATCCTGATGATAGTGTTTTAGATCTGGGCACTTCTAGTAGAATTTATCTCAAGAAGTTTGCCCGTTCAAATCAGGATACATCTATAAACCAGAGACCGAAAGTAAGGATAGGAGATAAAGTTAAAAAAGGTGAAATTATTTCTGATGGACCGGCAATTACAGAGGATAGATTAGCATTAGGAAGAAATATGCTGGTTGCCTTAATGCCCTGGTATGGTTACAACTATGAAGACGCAATTATTTTAAGTGAGAAAGTTGCCCGGGAAGACATTCTTACTTCCATTTACATCGAAGAGCATGAAGTTCTTGTTCGAAACATGAAGAATGGAAAAGAAGAACTGGCATATGATATTCCAAATGTTCCTACAAAATCACTCAGAAATCTTGATAAAACCGGTATCATCAGAGTTGGTTCTATCGTGACATCTGGTGACATTATCGTTGGAAAGATAACTCCTAAAAATGTTGATATCGACCCCTCTCCTGAAGAAAATCTGATGCGTGCACTCTTTGGTGATAGAGCTGGAGATTTCACAAACAGTTCACTAAAAGCCAAACCAGGAATGGAAGGAGTTGTTATAGATGTTAAAGTGTTCTCACGTCTGGAAGATATAAATGAATTTGAAGAACAGGAAAGAAAACAGGAAGTTCTCAATCGAATTAAACAAGAACGTACAGAACGAAGAAAAAGAATCGATGAATTCCTTAAAAATAGATTTGAAGATGCACTTATCGGGCAAATAGCAAAAAATATAGTTGATTCTAAAACCAACATGTTCTTCGTACCTTCTGGAAAAAAGATTACTAATAATGACCTTAAAAAAATCAATTTCAAGCGACTTAATCTGGATTATGACCTTGTGGAAGATTTCAGAAAGAATCAGCAGATTTATAATGATATCATTTTGAAAATTAAAAATGCTTCCGATGAAAGTGACAACATATATAAGAAAGTCCAGGAGCGCCTGAAACATGGTGATGAACTTCCTTATGGTGTTCGTAAAATGGTAAAAGTTTATATTGCTAAAAAACGTAAAATCGCTGTTGGAGATAAAATGGCAGGTCGTCATGGAAACAAGGGTGTTATCTCAAGGATCAGTAAAATTGAGGATATGCCGTTTATGGAAAATGGGAAATCTGTTGATATTATTCTTAATCCTCTCGGTGTACCCTCACGTATGAATATTGGACAGATCATGGAAACTCACTTAGGAATGGCAGCAAAAATCCTGGGATATCATATTGAAACACCTGTATTTGACGGTGCCACATTAGATGATATAAACAAAGAAATGAAAAAAGCCAAATTACCTATTGATGGCAAGCAAGTATTATATGATGGTAAAATAGGTGAACCTTTTAAAGAAAGAGTAACAGTTGGTATAATGTATATGCTTAAACTCAACCATCTGGTTGCAGATAAAATGCATTCTCGATCAACTGGTCCTTACTCTCTCATTACCCAACAACCATTAGGTGGTAAAGCTCAACATGGTGGTCAAAGATTAGGAGAAATGGAGGTTTGGGCATTAGAAGCTTATGGTGCTTCCCGACTACTTGAAGAAATGCTAACCATAAAAAGTGATGATGTTGATGGAAGAACAAATGCTTTTAAGGCAATAACCAGTGGACAGAATCCTCCCAAACCTGGAATACCAGAATCATTTAATGTTCTTGTTAGTGAATTAAAATCACTTTGCTTTGATGT
>JAGLWO010000151.1 GCA_023133395.1 Candidatus Cloacimonadota bacterium
ATATGATTTGCGATGATAGCACCCATAAAAGCTTTTGCATAATCGGTATATTGAGTTATTCGTTTTCTTAGAATGGAATATTCGTGTTTTGTATCATTGTTGTCCCATTGCCAGAAGTATTCGTCGGAATAGATATTTGCGTTGATATATTCTGTTTGGGCTTCCGGGTCATCAGGAAATTTGCTTTTTGCCAGTTCCACGATGTAAGCGTTATATCCCCCTGTTTCATAACCAGAACTTTCATACCTGGAAAGGTGAAAAAAGTATTCATCAGAATAATTTCCCGGATTGATATGGGCATATTTTAGAGCATATATATAAGAAGCCTTCTCTTTCAGGTCTGCTTCTTCCAGATAGTAAAACCTGGATGACCAGAATATTAATTCTGTGGTCAGGAGAACATAACCACTTTTATTTCCTAAAGAGAGTTCTCCCCATCCAGGTAATATTGCTGATTTTAGGAATGAAATTCGAGGATTTATTTCTTTTGAGATTAACGAAGAGAAAAGCATTAATAAAATGATAGAAAATAATATGTTCCGGTTAGAATTTGTACTCATAGTTTATAATCATTCCCTTTTTGTTCCAATCCGGTTGAAAAGACAATTTACCCAGGTACTTACTTTCTTTATTTAATTTCTTAGCTGATATAGCAGAATCAATAGCGCTAACTATACGGTTTAGAATAACTGCTGCAAGTGTAAATTTTGTGTATATCTCAAAATCCTGTTTATCACGACGTAAGTCTTTATATTTAAACCAGTTTTTATTGTTTTCCCAATCCCATTCCATATCCTCAGGGATTAGGTATTTCTCAAGGTATTCTTCGTATCCCACAGGATCATTCTTATATATCAGGAAATAATTTCTGGCATCACGTATTATACCCTCGTTATAGCTTTCACTGCTTATAAAATCCTGGATAAGCTGGTAATATGAATCCTCTCTGTCTTTTGGTATATCAGTTATGGAATATGCAAATTGTTTATAAGAATTAGTTGCCCAGTTTGTTTCTGCCTTTAATCTGAAGTAAGAAAGAATTATAGCAGCTTCAACGGTTAGAAATACTGCTGCTTTATTGTAATCTTTTGTATAGATCTCTCCTAATCCGGGTACTATTGCTGAATATAACATTGCTTTTCTAACAGAGATATTCTGCCCAAGAAGATTTATACTATACAATAAAAGCAATAATATAATTAAATTTTTCTTCATAGCTTAGAATTTTTTAGAAACAAACAATCCGGGAGCTATTTCGTTATTAATTAGAACGGGTGAAAATTTTATCTGCAACTTTGTTACATTGGAAATATATTCCAGATTATGCCTGCGTGTTAAACGAACAGCGTCAATAGCAGACAGGATGTGATTTGCTACAAGAGCAAAACTACAATACCTGGCACTGTCATAAAAATCTTCTGCTT
>JAGLWO010000152.1 GCA_023133395.1 Candidatus Cloacimonadota bacterium
TCTCCCTGCTTCCATAGCCCAGCTCTGGAGGAATTAAAAAAGTAGCTTTATCCCCTTGATGGAGAAGGGCTATTCCTTCATCCCATCCTTTGATGACATGACCAGCTCCAAGTTCAAAAGTAAACGGTTCTCCTCTATCTAAAGAACTATCAAATTTAGTTCCATCTTCCAGTGTACCTGTATAATGCACCTTAACTCTTTCACCATTTTGAGGAATTTTTCCATCACCTTTCTCAGTTATAATATATTTCAATCCGGATTCAGTTATGATGTACTGCATTTCATTTTTGTGCTCCTGATTTATTTGTGCAAATAGTGTTGCTGCAAGAGCTAAAATAATTAGTGTAAATTTTAATATTTTACTCATTTTTTTCCTCATTTATTGATTATATGTTGTTATCGTGAATTTTCCATTTTCATATTTAATATTTTCGATTTGGACTATTTTGAGTTTGTCGTTAAAAAATCTTTGTATATAAAAGATTATGCTGGGATAATCGACTTGGATGTACTCATTCTGGGGAAGCGACATAATTCTAAGTAATTTATCAGACAGCCAGGTGGTTTGGATACCGAATATCATTAATCCTTTGTCAAATTCTTCAAAATATATTGAAGCTTCGATCTTTGCTGGTATGATTTTTCCTGTGTTGTATTGGAAAGAGATTGTATCGCCCGAGATATCAATTTCGGATATCTGCTCAGGCATCAGGTTATTTGCTACCATGATATCGATTATTTCTGCGATTGAAACAATGACTTTGGTCATTTACACTCCCATTCGATTTGAGGTGAGAAAAACTTCGAAGATTTCCTCAGAAAGACAACCATTTACCATTGTGTTTCTCATTTATTTATTAAATGTTTTTATTTTGAAATATCTATTTTCAAAGTGAATATTTCAATAATATATTTAAGATTTCGGTTATATTTCGTTTTATATCAAATCCCCCATAACAGATAGGCCATAATAATGCCAAAGAAGCCACCGATAATTCCACCTAATACTTCAATTGCTGCGAAATTATCTCCCATTATTTTCATTAAAAGTTTTTCTATCTCACTTGTTTTCTGTTTCATAATTCCATTTTCTAATATTTTCTTTATTGGTACTTTCTTTAAAATTACAGGAATGCATTTTTTTGCGATGTTGATTGTTGCAGGTTCATTTATTCTTTTTTCTATTTTTTTTATAAAGTAAGATGAAATCTTTTGTATTTGTTCATCTAGTATCTTCCAAGTTTTCTTTCTTTTAATTAGTGAATTTATTTTTTTATTAATAAATGGTTTAGTTTTCTTACTAATTATTTTTCCAATAGCTATTTTATTCAAAATATAAAAGTTAGATATTTTTTCCTTCACGCTATTTTTTTCTAAAAATTTTTCTATATTATCAGTATTTTTATCTATAAAACCTATGATAGTTTTACCGGTTTGTGGTGATTTCAATGTGTCTTTAACAATATCACTGATTTTGTAATAATCTAATCCTAACATCCACTTACCTAAACCAAATAGTTTTCTCTTAATAAAAGGTTGTTTTCTTATCCATCTCTCAATGTTATTATTGATAGTTTTAGCGATTTCTGGTCCTTTATCTCGAATTATTGAACTTAAATATTTTGCTATATCATTTTTTAATTTTCTAGATTTAAAGAATTTCAGGATTATTGGTTTTATTTTGATCCAGATGGTTTCAAAATCAGTATAATTTTCTATAAAATCTCTAATTATTACATCAGCCTTTCCGGTTAAAAACTCATCGATATAGCTTTTATATTGCTTATAGATATTATATACCCATTTTGCAAGAAATTCTCTATTTTTTTTTTCATCTACATAGGATTTAATTTTACCAATTATGAAATTAGTTGTTTCAGAAATTATTTTATTATCTTTTATATAATCCATTATTATTTTTGCATTTAGTAGTCTTTCTTCTATCTGTTCTCCTAAATTCTCTGCGATTTTCTTTTGATTCGCTGGAATTAAACCATGCCAGTACCAACGCTTTCTCCGTGGATAAAATAACATTTTTATTGCAATAAAATTAGTAATAATACCCACAAAAACTGAAACAAAAACAATAAATAAACTATTAAATATTTGAAAATCAGGGAAAATGAATGAATATAAGAGTCTAGAAATAACAGCAAAAAATAGAGAACCAAATAAAAGTATAAGTCTTATTTTTTTAAATATATCTATATATTGTCTCATAAAATAATTTCCTTCATTGTTATCCTTATCTCTGCCATGATCTGCCTTTTTAAAATATTTTAAATTTCTTCGGTAAAATAAATTGAAGATATTATTATTTGCAAGCAATTTAATTATTTAAACGTCCGGGTTGGATCTTTTTGTGAAATAATAAACTTCTGGATGGTGTATATAACCAGCCTTTTTAAAAAGCTTCATTGAGGAATCATTCCATTCTTCAATAAGACAGGCTATGATTTCGATTCCAAAATCAGTTAAGTGTTTCTCAATCTCTTCGATCAATTTTTGAGCTAATCCCTTTTTCCTATATTTCGGGGATACAGCTAATCTGTTAATCCATCCTTTACGACCGTCATGTGTTCCGAAAATAGAACCTATAATTTCATCTTTCAGTTCTGCAACCAGGAATACAGCATTGGAACTGTTCAGTTCGTTTGCAATTTTTTCTTTTCTGTCTCTTCCCTTTGGGCGATAGGGAAGACCTGTTTCATTCCAGAGTTTGATCAGATTGTCATAATCTGATACATTCATCTTTCTGATAGTTATATCCAAAAAATCCATAAATTCTCTCACCATGAAAGCATTTCACATGCTTCTTTAATAGTGATTACTTCGAAATTATTATCATAAATAAATTGCATTATTTCTTGGAAATCTTGCGGTTTGCAGTTAGTACTCCAACCTCCTGGATTTTCTTTAATCGTATGAAAACCCAGTATTAGAAGGGATTCTCTGTTATCAATTCCCTGTAATATTCTTGATATCATATTTTGTGGCTGGTATTCAGTTTTATATGCAAAATAACCTAAGTATTTTCTATTTATTGGAGTAAACATTTGCAGATCACGACTGGTTCGAATGTTTTTATAGTATTTCAATATTATTTCAAATTGCTCTTCTGTAGCATGACCAAATGGCAGAACAAATGTTTCGTGGCTCAAATTATGATCGACCAGGTTTTGCCAATCATTTTTAATCTCATATTCAGCAACCTCTAAAGAAACTTCTGGTAGATTTACATGATGTAGAGTGTGTCCCGCAGTTTCCCAACCATATTCAAATTCAAGTTCCTCAACCTGTTCCCAGGTAAGATAATGTTCATGACTAATTCTCGCAGTATTAATAACATTTGTTGCTCTGAAGCCAAATTCATTCATTATTGGTAAAGCATTTTCATAGACAGACTCATTAGCATCATCAAATGTTATCGTAATATAGGTTTTATTAGTTGATCCAATTGAAATGAAATCACAACATGAAATTAAAAGGGAGAATGTTAAAAGACTAATCAGTTTCATAATTAAATTTCGTTTGAATACCTATGATATAATAATCATCGTTATTTAAATTAAAATTTAAATATGATGCAAATCCACCAAACAACCATTTTTCGCTAATCCGGAAAGAAGGAATTAGAGCGATTTCTCCTACTTCGAATAAATCCGTTTTATTATATCGATATGATAATATTGATTTAAAATGCTTGATTTTACATTTTATAAATGATTGATTCTGCCAGGTTTCTTCTTTGCCCCAATCAAGATTCTCATAAAGAAAGTTGGTTCCCAACTGAAGATTCTCATTTAAATTAAATATAAGTTCAATCAAAGATAAGATTTCCTCATGTCCGTTATGATTAGATTCCTTGAGAGATTTTTGATATGTATCTGCTCCATAGACGCTAAAAGATCCGAATTTATGAAAAAACTCTACTCCTCCGGAATGCATTTTTAAATTGTAATCCTTATCTCTACCTGTATAAAGATAGAACAACTCATATTTGTAATTATTGTTTCTATAGATAAAAGAAGTATTGAATATGCTTGTATTAAAATCATTACCTCCGCATCTAGCAGAAAAAGATAATACATTTTTTTTGTTGAAGGTAACTTCCGCTCCATTGAAGCGGTAATTAGTAATAGTAGGTTCATCGAAATATTTATTATTAACACTTTGCTGAAAGATCTGTGAGGATTTGCCATATTCTATGTTATCTATAAGATATTTTATGTTCCAATTATTTTTATTATAGGAAATCCCAGTTTTTTCCAATATTATCTTTTTATCAAAGAGTTCGTTCTCACATGAAAGTTCAAACCAGAATTCGATGTTGTCGTCAGCTTTAAAACTCCAACCAGTTTTAAATATATGTTTATCGAAATATCGAAATGTATTTGATATTCTAACAGGATAATAATCACTACCCACAAAAGAATTCAGAGAATAATAGAACTTTGATGAATCCAGATAATCTGTTAAATTTGAAGAAGTTAAATTTATTGAAAGGATAATGAAAAATAAAAAACAATAGAGCTTTTTCATATCTACTTTAGATGTTTTGCAGCATATTTAAAAACTTTATTAAAATCTCTATCGACTTCCTTTTCTATATTTTCCTTTAAGGGAAAAGGAACAACATGATCATATTTATATTCAAAATCCATGATTTTGACCTTGATAGGGATTTTTCTCTCTGCACCTTTCAATGTGTTCATAACTTCAGATGGAGGAACAACAATGTCTTCTTTCAGAACTAAAGCACAAATTCTTTTACTGATTTCTTTTAATCTTTTCTCGCGGAAATCTTTCATTTTATGATAATCGAGCATACTTTTAAAATAATTTCCTACAGGGTGAAGTTTGCTGAAATAATGTGCTAGTCTTTCGTCTTTTTTCAATTCTTTTTCAAGATGCTCAATAAAGTATGAATATACTGCAATATTTGCTTCACTATCCATGATATATTTTGAACTTGCAGACATCCTGTTCAGAGTTGGTCCACCACAAAAAATGAATAGTTTGGATTCATTAAAGCAGTTATATGGATTTGTCATCAGGAGGATCATGGCGAGGAAAGAACCAACAGAATAAGAAAAAAAATCAATTCTTTCATCTTTACCTATAAGAGGGTGAAAACCGCTTTTTATCTCTTTGACCAACTGAATTATATCAAAATAGGTTTGAAGTCCAGACCACAAAAATCTTTGAGGATAGAATTGTAATCTTGTGCTAATTGCAGCATTAGCAAAGGAACTATTAGAAAGATTTGGAAAGAACTTTTTCCGTTCACGATTCACATTGTTCATCAATTTAGGATCAATCCACTCCTCTGGAGCACGATTCATATGAAATGCTATAGGGAATAGGATAACTGATTTCCCAGTTAATTCTGAGAGTTTTTTAGCCCATGGTAAGTACTTTGACCAATCTTTTTCATTCAAACCGTGAAGGATAATTATTGCCCCTTTCGGTTTTTCTCTTTTAGGTTTTTTATTCTTAGGTTTTCCTCTTTTGTCTTTGTCTTTAGATGTTTTTTCTTTAACTGGTTTTAAACTTTGAAGAACACTATAATTAAAATAGATATTTTCCTGGATTTTCGAATCTCTGACTTCCAATATTTTATTCAAATATGGTGCATTCAAATCACTTTTGAAATCATGAATGTTTTTAAATATTCTGTTATGTTCATTACATCTGTATTTATCTTCTCCTGGTAGAACCTTATAACTGAAGGATTCAAAAGGGATGTTATATATTTTTAAAAATTGCTCTTTTAATTCTATTTTTTTTTCGTTGAGATTGAATTTCTCATTAAGCGATTTATAGTCTTTTAAGTAAGACATTATGTTTCCTATAACTTTATTTAAAGTTTAAAACCCTGTAATCCATTCTAACAATAAATTTGTTAGTGATATTAACAATGCCGCAATCGCTGAGTTCAAGCAGCCCTCAACCTTAAATTTTGGAACAAGAGCTGAAGCAATAATTAAACATAAACCATTTACAAAGAACAGGAAAATTCCAAGAGTAATGA
>JAGLWO010000153.1 GCA_023133395.1 Candidatus Cloacimonadota bacterium
TTATCGATTTTACTTTGAGAAATTGATTCTACTTTCCAGTCCAAAGCATGTTTTGTAATAAGTTCGTAAAGTTCCTCACGTTTTTTCTCTGTAAGCTTTTTTGAATCGTTCAAACCTTCAATTTTGAGATCAGGGTTTAATATAACAGCAGCAACTACCACAGGACCGGCAAGAGGACCTCGACCAGCTTCATCTACGCCAGCAATTATTTTAAAATGTTTGCGATATCGTTGCTCATTTTTATATAGCATAACCTATTTTTCCAATACAAAAAACAATCGGGTAAAATTTTTATCTAATGTATGCAGGTCTCTGGTTAGAAGATTTTCTTTAAAACCTATACTATAGATTCCTTTAAGTTTGAAATTTGTACTGTTTATTAATTCTGTAATTTCTTCTACTTTATAGATTTTTTGTTTGTGAATTTCATCAGTTCTGGAAAAGAGGAATCCCTTTTTAACAAAAAAAGTAAGATGAGTTGTCTGAATTGAATCAGCTGGATTGAAATCACTTTGATGAACGAAATATTCATCCTTCTTATCTTCCAGATTTATAAACCCATTAAAATTACGTTCACAATTTTTCTGTGTTGTCAAATCAAAAATAAATAAGCCCTTTTTTACAAGGGAGATATAAATATTGTTTAAAAGTTTTATTATTTTTTCTTTTTCCATGAGGTAATTTATACTATCGAATAAAAGTAGCACCAGATCATAGGTTTGTTTGGGAAGTTTAGTTGTCATGTCCCTTTGTAAAAGATTCGGGCAAAAAGGCTTTTGGGAAGCTATTTTCAGCATTTCTTCAGAAATATCGGAAGCATCTACTTTTAGTCCCTTTTTAACCAACCTGCAGGAGATATTAGCTGTTCCGCATGCTAATTCCAGAATTTTTCTGGGATTTTCTTTATGACTTTTATTAAATCGATTCAGTATGAAATTTACCCATTTATAATAATTCACATGAGACATATATTTATCATAGTATTTTGCAAAGATGGAATAATTTCTGACTTGCAATTTTTTAGATGGGAAAAGGAGCTTTTCAGCAAACCTGATTGCCTGTAATAGACTCTTTTCCGAAGCGATTCCTTTTCCCGCAATATCAAACGCAGTACCATGATCTACAGAAGTTCGGATAAAAGGTAACCCAAGTGTTACATTAACCCCTGCATCAGAGGAGATCATTTTAAATGGAATAAGTCCCTGATCATGGAAAGCTGAAATGATAAGATCATATTCTGTTGCTTTTCTGGAAAAGAATGTATCAGCAGGAAATGGACCATCAATGTTGATATTTTCTTTTGATAGCTCATCCAGTACGGATTTAACTAAAATATCTTCCGAACCAAAAGCACCGTCCTCGCCTGCATGTGGATTTATCCCAAGCATTACAATTTTTGGAGATTTTATAATTTTGGAAACTTCTTCATAAATTAATTTGAACTTAATTTTTAAAACTTTTTTGTTTAAAACTTTTGGAACATCACTTACAGCTAAGTGTGTGGTCAATAAAGCTAGATTGAAGTAAGGTCCCCAAAAGGACATGATAACATCTTTTGTGCCAGATTTTTTTGCGAAAAATTCAGTATGCCCGATGAATTCAGGATGGATGTGATGAATAGCTTCCTTGGAAACTGGGCAGGTAACAACAGCATCAAGTTGCTTTGAATTCAGGTCTTCAGCACAAAGCTGGAGAATTTCGTAAGCAATTTTTCCGGATTCTTTCGAAGGTTTTCCAATTTTAATGTTCTTGTTGTTGATCTCTATCCAGTATATTTTATCAGGAGAGATCGCTTTGCTGATATTATCAATTTCACATATTTCATTGCCATCTTTAAATCTCTTTAGTTTACCATAAACTATATAAATTATATTATTTTTTAATTCGAGAAATCTTATTGCTTTTGATGTGATTTCGAACCCGATGCCTGCAGGGTCTCCCGTTGTAATTGCGATTCTCTTCATTTTTTCCTTTAATTTTTCCTTAGATTACTATATTTATTAATAAAGAAACTTGGTTTTTGTCAAATTATTTGTTGTCACAAAACAATACCAATTTAGTTTTAGTATTAGAAGGATTTGAAAAATAAATGGTTTTAGTTGTGAGGTGATTATGATACGGAAACCAGTTGTGGCAGGTGCTTTTTATCCTGGTAGTAGTGAGGTTTTAAAAAATCAGATTATTGAATTTATGAATAATGCTCCAATCGATAAAGAATACAAAAACATCTTAGGAATAATTTCTCCGCATGCTGGATATATCTATTCAGGGCAATGTGCTGCTTATGGATTTAATGTATTGAAGCAAAAGGATTTTGACCTGGCAGTTGTAATCGCTCCCAGTCATAGATTCGGTAGTTTCCGCTATTCTGTTGGGAATTTCGATGCTTACAAAACGCCTTTGGGAGAGGTTTCAGTAGATACAGAACTTACAGAGGCACTATTAAAAAATGATGAATTTGATTTTTATGATTTGGCTCATAATTCGGAGCATTCTCTGGAAGTACAGCTTCCCTTTTTACAATTGGTGAATCCTGAAGCTAAGATTCTTCCAATTTTGCTTGGAAGCCAAAGTGCAAAAAACAGCCAAAATTTAGCCAAGGTATTGTCAGAACTTTTCAAAGAAAGATTGGGAAAAACAGTTTTCATTATAAGTAGTGATCTATCCCATTATCATGATAAAGAAACTGCTTCAAAAATGGATTTACAATTAGCAGAGAATGTAGAAAAAAACGATATTGAAGAGTTGGAAAAAAATATAGATTTTCATAATGTGGAAGCCTGCGGATTTGGAGGTATTCTCACCCTACTTCATCTGGCAAAAATACTGGGTTATAATAAAATCGAAACTTTGAAATACACTCACTCAGGTGAGGTTAGTGGAGACTATTCTCAGGTTGTGGGGTATCTATCCAGTATAGTGTATAAATAATTTGACAATGAAAGTATTTTTTTGAATTTTACTCCTCGCGAGTGGGCGGGAGTAGCTCAGTGGTAGAGCCCCACGTTGCCAACGTGGTTGTCGCGGGTTCAAATCCCGTCTCCCGCTCCAGTATTTTTTCATAGAGTGATGGCGACATCGCCAAGTGGTAAGGCAAGGGTCTGCAAAATCCTTATCCCCGGTTCGAATCCGGGTGTCGCCTCCATATTTTAGTTGTGGATTTGTGTAGATTGGACTTCACAACGGATTTATCCGTAAAGGAGTTCAGAATGAAC
>JAGLWO010000154.1 GCA_023133395.1 Candidatus Cloacimonadota bacterium
CAAAGAACCGCATCGAGTGGGAATCTTTTTATGCTAAATCGGGATTGGCAGTGAAATACCTTTATAAACAGAGAAGGCAGGAGTTTTACAAATTCTGGGACTATGCACTCCCGGAACGAAACTTTGATTCTGCTTTCCTGAAAAGTTTTTTCTTTACGCCAAAAGACTTTTCTCTCTTTTTTGAAGAGTATTCCAAAACCCATTTCCGGATGGAGATTCTACTGGCTTCGACTGGAATCATCTGGGGGGTTCTACCTTTGGTTTTGATTATTGGAGTAATCAGGAAAAAAATAAAGTCCAGGAAAATTAAAGCTCAGTGGGAAGAAGAAGCTGAAGACTTATTGGAGAGTGAATGAAAGAGTTTGACAAACTTATTCAAATCATTGAGAAACTTCGAGAGCCAGAGAAAGGCTGTCCCTGGGATTTGAAACAGACCCATGAGTCTTTGATCCCGAATTTCATTGAAGAGCTCTATGAAACCATTGAGGCTATCGAGAAAGGAGATTTTAAGCATTTATCCGAAGAACTCGGCGACCTGATGCTTCACATTATCATGCAGGTGCAGATAGCAAAAGAAGAGAATAAGTTTTCTATGGAAGATGTTCTGAAAAAGATTAACGATAAACTCATTCGTCGTCATCCACACGTTTTTGGAGAAGGAGAAGCCAGGGATGCAGAGGGTGTGAAGAAAAACTGGGAACGAATCAAGTTTGAAGAAAAAAAACATTCCCGCACATCTGCAATTGATGGAATTCCAAGGACTATGCCAGCTCTTATTGTGGCTCAAAGAATGCAGGAAAAGGCAGCATCTGTTGGGTTTGACTGGCCCGATGTTCAACCTGCAATTCATAAGTTAAAGGAAGAAGCAGAGGAATTTGAAGAAGCGTTTAGAAATAAAAATATCGAAGAGATGCAAAATGAACTGGGGGATATGCTTTTTTCCATAGTTAATATTTCCCGTAAATTGGGTTTTGATACTGAATCTGCACTTAAGAGGACTATCAAAAAATTCGAGACCCGTTTCAGAAAAATAGAAGAATATTACCGGAGAAATAAGAAAAATATGCTTGATGCAAATTTGGAGCAGTTAGATGAAATATGGGAAATTGCAAAAAAAAGCGAGTAACCGAAGTAGGTTACTTCAGATCTACTTTGTTGTTGGAAGCTTATTGCTAATTGTTTTTTTCGTAGTATATACAAATATTCTTTTAAATAATATAAAAAGAGATGTACAAATAGTTCCTGACCTTTATTCTAGATTTGTTGGTTTACCCGCAAATGTAAATTTAGAACATTTTCTTTTCCAGTATTTCATGGAAGAGGTACTTCCTGGAATCGATTATCCGATCATACTTGTGGACAGCCTGAAAATTCCATTTAGCTGGGAAAATATCGATATAGAACGAAAAAAATTCTCTGAGTTAGACCCAAAACAACAGAAAATTCTCTTGAAAATGGCGAAGAAAATGGAATCACAAAACTCACCCATTCCACTCAAATTCAACCAGCATGATGAAAAAGTGTATGGTTATGTCTATTTTGGTGATTCTGAAACAATAAAGAGATTGAAACTCATGCCCTATATTGAAATGATACTGATTTTGATATTTGTACTACTTGGAGTTTATGGCATCTATACCATAAAAAGAAATGAACGCGACATTCTCTGGGTAGGCTTGGCTAAAGAAACTGCTCATCAATTCGGTACACCACTTTCATCACTAAGTGGGTGGCTGAATATTCTTTCCATGAAGATCGAAGAAAAGGGCAATGACCCTGAAATGCTGACAATGCTCAATTATATGAACGTTGATATAGATAGATTAAATAAGATTGCATCCCGATTTGGGAAAGTAGGTTCAGATATAGAACACCAGAAATACAATCTTCATAATATAATTCTGGATACTATAGACCATTTCAAAAGAAGATTGCCAAGCATTTCAAATAAAATAACTATAAAATTTGAAAGTAAAATAGAAGAGAAAGACATCCGAATTGACCCTGATCTGATTAAATGGACTTTAGAGAACGTGATAAAGAACAGCATCGATGCAATGCAGAATAAGGGTGGAAAAATTACAGTAAAAGCCTTCAGCTTAAATAATAAGATATTTATTCACATTAAAGATGAAGGAAACGGACTTCCAAAAGCAAAATTTAAAAAGATTTTTTATCCTGGCATTACCAGTAAAGAACGAGGCTGGGGATTAGGCTTGAGTCTTGCCAAGAGAATTGTTGAAGAATATCATGATGGTAAGATTCGTGTGCTGAAAAGTGAACTGGGTAAAGGAACAACTTTTGAAATAGTTCTACCGGAGGTTTAAATGTATATTTTATCACGTGAAGAGATGTATGCTCTCGATAAATACACCATTGAGAAAGTTGGGATTCCTGGCAAAGAGCTGATGGAAAATGCTGGCAAAGGCTCAAGTGAATTTATTCATAACGAACTTCTGAAACCAAAGAGTAAAATTGCCATTTTCTGTGGTGATGGAAATAACGGTGGCGATGGATTTGTTATTGCACGATATTTAGAGAATTGGGGACATAAAATTAAAATCTTTTTACTGGGAAGTCCAGATAAAATGAGTCCTGAAACCTTTGAAAATTATGAATCCTGTAAAAGCCTTAAAATTGGAATTGAAAATATTCAGAGTGCTAAGGAACTGGGCGACCTTGCGGATTTGAATTTGATAATTGATGCCATTTTTGGAGTAGGTCTCAAAGGAATTATTAAAGGTTGGCGAGCTGAGCTAATCCAAGTTATTAATGAATTAGAAGTTCCGGTTGTATCAATAGATATTGCCAGTGGGGTGGATGCCAACACAGGGAAGGCTGAAGTTGCCATAAAAGCAGACTATACTTTAACAATGGCAGCTTATAAATACGGACATTTCCTGGAAAAAGGAAGAGAAAAGAGTGGAAAAGTAAAAGTTATTGATATCGGAATGCCGGATGAACTCTATGATAAATTTCCTCCAAAAGCAAAATTGGTTACAGATGAAAATGTAAAATATCCACAGCGTTCTTCACTCAGTCATAAAGGTGCTTATGGAAGAATAGGAATAATTGCCGGTTCTCCCGGTTTTTCAGGTGCAGCGATAATGGCTTCCAGGGCAGCATTACGTTCTGGTGCTGGATTGATAACTCTCTTCCATCCGGCAGGAATGGAACTGATATTTGAAACCCAATTACTGGAAGTTATGACATATTCGATCCCCAAGCTCCCCTTCGTAAGGGGAGAAGATTCCAATTCATTGGAATCAGAGGGGTTTACCAAGTTCTTCAAAAAACTCAACTCAATGGATGTCCTTCTTCTCGGACCTGGAATTGGGATATCTACTGAAACGGTGGAGCTTGTGAAAAAAGTTCTGCAAACCTGGGATAAACTTGTAGTTATCGATGCTGATGGACTGAATATTTTGTCGGAAAATGAAGACATCCTGAAATTGATCTCGGGTAAACCTGTTATACTTACACCCCATATTGGTGAGTTTGCCAGACTTGCAAAGAAAGAAATTTCCGAAATTTTAGCTGACCCTCTTGAAGAATTAAATTACTTTATTAAGAAATATAAATGCAATATTCTTCTTAAAAGTGCTACTACTATTTTTGCTGATGGGAAAAAGTTCGTTTTTGATATTTCCGGTAATGACGGACTTGCCACCGGCGGCAGCGGAGATGTTCTGGCAGGAATCATCGTATCTTTCGTGGGGCAAAAACTTCCACTCAAAGATGCTGCCATCTCAGCTTCCTTTCTGATGGGAAAAACTGCTGAAAAACTGGCAAAAACCAGGAAACCTGCATCAATAATTCCTTCCGATATTATCGAGGAGATTTTTAAATATTGACAGAGTAAGCAATTTCTCGTTTTTTATTTATTGTAATTTTAATCACAAAGGATAAACATGTTGGAAAATAATGGGGTTTTAAAAAATTATTCACTTTCAGACAAAGAACTGTCCACTGTAGATAAATATCGTAAGCTCCGTGAAACATCTGTACTCACCATCATGTTCACTGACATAAAAGGATTTACACAATTAACAGAAGAAAAAGGTGAATCTTTCTCGATCAATATCCGCCAGACCCATGATAGCATACTTGTTCCAATAATTGAAGAGAATAATGAAGGATTGATAGTTAAACACATCGGGGATTCAATCATGGCTGTTTTCTCGGAACCCTCCACTGCTGTAGCCCGGGCAATAAAGATCCAGCAGG
>JAGLWO010000155.1 GCA_023133395.1 Candidatus Cloacimonadota bacterium
AAAGACGGAGAAAAAGAGAACATCTGGTTTTCTGAAAATAAGATCAACCATGTTTTCAAGAATGTTTTTATCAGGGAAAGTATTTACGAGCTGATTCTGAAAAAAGATTTACGGCACTTTCATATGCTTGCTGCTAAATCAATCGAGAATATTTATAAAAGTGGGATTGAAAATTATTATGCTGATCTTGCTTATAATTATGATAAAGCAGAAATATTTAAAAATGCTATCTATTACCTGGAAAAAGCAGGAGATCATGAAAAAAATCTATATCATAACTTGGTTGCAATTGAATACTATGAAAGATTAATTAGTATAATAAATTCTCAAAAGGATAAAAATGATAAATTAAAATTTAAAATAATTCTCAATAAAATAGAGTTGCTGCTTTTAATCGGTGATACCGAACCTGCAAAAGTAGAACTAGAAAAATTAAATCCTGAATCAATAAAAGAAATCGAGCAAAGAGACAGGTATTTCTATTTATCTGCACGTAGATTTGTGGTGATGGAAAACTTCGTCGAGTTGAGAAAATATATTCAGCAAATTATTAAGGAATTAAAAACAAATTATTATAAATATTTTATAGAAATTTATCTTCTAGAAGCTTTGAGATACTTAAACAAAGCTGAAGAATTTGAAAACCGAGCTTACAAATTACTTGATGTTTTAAAATCAAAAAACGAACTATTTTTTGAAGGTAGACTCTCAAACACAATGGGGATTTTCTATCTTAACAAGGCAAATTATGATAAAGCAAAAAAATATTTCCTGAGAAATTATGAAATAGTTAAAAAGGAAAATAAAAAAACTTTAATTTATGCTGCTCTTCATAACATTGGAATTGTGTATTCTCGTCTTGGAGATAGGAAAAAGGCGATGGAATTTTATCAAAAGGCTCTCAAGATCGCAGAGGAAATCGGAAGTAAATATTCTGCCAGTAAATTGTTGTCAGATATTGCAATTATACATGCTTCAGAAGGAAATGTGGAGAAAGCGATCTACCATTATGAAAAGGGATTGGATCTTGCCAGAACTATCGGGAATAAAACTCAGGAGGGTTTGATTTTGTATAATCTTGGAGATGCCTATTACCGTTTGGAAAAATTTACACAAGCACTTGATTATCTTTATCGTTCAAAAAATATGTGTGAAAAAATACAGGACCTGGTTGGAATTACCTTTGCGAATGATATAATTGGAGATATTCTTTTTAGCATGAATAAGCTTAAAAAAGCAAAGGAAATATACATTAATAATCTGAAACTTCAAAAAGAACTGAATGACATTGAGGGAATTGCGCATACTTACGGAAACCTGGGTAATTGTGCAAAAGCTGCTAAAGATTTTGATGAAGCAGAGAAATTTTATGATAATCAGCAAAAAATCCTGGCTAAAGTTGGTGATAAAGAGGGTGAAGGAAAAGCTTTCTTTAATTGGGCAATACTGGAAAAAGAAAGAAAAAATATGGATGCTGCACTACACAAACTGGAAAAAGCTTTAGCTTTGTTTGAATCCTGTTCGTTCCAGATCGGGATAGATCTGGCAAAAGAGCAGCTTGAGTTGTTGAAGAAATAAAATGTAAATTTTAGGTATCTTTTATAACTTAAGTGAAACTTACATGAAAAATTTATTAATTAACCACAGCTATTTGAACGCCAGTAAATAAAAAAAACAAAGCCCT
>JAGLWO010000156.1 GCA_023133395.1 Candidatus Cloacimonadota bacterium
AGTGGTCCTGGTTTTTCCTTGATGCTGGAAGGAATTGGTTTCGCAAAAATAACTGAAACACCATGTATTGTTATAGATGTGATGCGAGGTGGACCAAGTACAGGACTTCCAACTAAACCTTCTCAAAGTGATATTATGCAGACCAGGTGGGGAAATCACGGTGATGCACCAGCTATTGTTCTTTATCCTGATTCTGTTCTTGAAACTTATGAACTTACTATCAGGGCTGTAAATCTATCTGAAAAATACAGAACCTGTGTTGTTTTACTTACAGATGAAGTTCTGGGGCATATGAGAGAAGCTGTATCCCTGCCGGATCTTAAAAATATTAAGATCGTAAATAGAATTAAACCAACAGTTCCACCGGAGTGGTATAGACATTATGATGAAAATCCAAAGTATATTCAACCTGTTGCCAGTTATGGTGAAGGGTATCGTTTCCATGTTACAGGATTAGCTCACGATGATTATGGATTCCCAACCAATAAAGCAGATGAAATTGCGCTGATGATGGATAGATTGAAGAAGAAAGTAACACACCATCTTAAAGATATTATACAGATAGAAAGCTTCAAAATGGAAGACGCCAGAACAGCCATCTTTGCTGCAGGAATTACAGCCAGAGCAGCCAAATCTGCTGTGCTGATGGCGCGTAAATCGGGAAAGAGAGTCGGTCTTATACGTCCTCTTACAATATGGCCCTTCCCTGATGATGCTATTAGAAAATACCTTAGAAATGTAAAAAATATATTTGTTCCTGAATTGAATCAGGGACAGCTTATTAAAGAAGTTAAAAGAGTGATGGGTGGAGTATGGAACTATGAAAGCAGGAAATCAAGGCAAATCATTCCTATCCAGAAATACAATGGTGAACTGATAACTCCTACTGAAATTGTAAATGCTATGAAGGAGGTTAGGTAAAATGCAAAAAATACCTCTGAAAATTCTCCATAATAAATATCTCAGGCATAGAAAAAAGTTCCCGCACGTATGGTGTCCTGGTTGTAGTAATGGAATCGTGCTTGGTGCAGTTATACGCGCAGTTGCGGAATTAGAATGGAAAAGAAGTGATATTACAATGGTTTCCGGAATTGGGTGCTCCAGTAGAATGCCGGTTTATGTTGATTTTGATACCCTGCACACGCTTCACGGTAGAGCTAT
>JAGLWO010000157.1 GCA_023133395.1 Candidatus Cloacimonadota bacterium
TTTTATCAGAATGATGAAGGACAGGTTGTATTTTGCATTACTCCTGAACCTTCAATTTTAGGAATTGATAATGATGCTACTTCGGAGTTTCTTCCGATGTGTTCCAAGAGAATGGTTAAAATTTATCCGAGACTCAAAAACTTGAAAGTTCGCAGAACCTGGAGAGGTCAATATCCAATGACACCTGATGGATTTCCTATCGTAGGCAAGACTAAGGAAGTTCCCAATTTTGTTAACGCTATTGGAATGTGCGGTCAGGGATTTATGCTGGGACCGGGTTTGGGGGAACTCATAACCAGAATTATTACAGATGAATTAACAGAGGAAGATCACAGGACTTTGAAAAGCTTTGACCCTTATCGAGATTTTACCGGAATGGAACAGTTTAAATGAAGTAGAACAGGCGTCCCGCTTGTAGGATGTAGGAATACTCTTTCAGAAAGAACAGAATTATGGTAAAAAATGAAAGTCTTTATTGAGAAAATTGATACCTATGATTTCGAGAAGATTTTTAATTTCTTAAAATCATTAACATCTCTCTGGCAAAAACTGGATGGGAAACAGAAAATTCTTCTCAAACCCAATTTACTGAGTGCATTTTCTCCAGAAAAAGCAGTGACTACCCATCCCATGGTTCTTGATGTCCTTATTACGATTCTAAAAGAAAAAAATAAAACTATCATGATTGGTGATAGCCCCGGAGGGACAACTCCCGTTAAAAAAGTGTGGCAGGAAACTGGAATGAAAGAGCTTGCTGAAAAGCATCATATAAAGCTTATAAATTTCAGCAAGGGTGGAGTAGTATCGAAGAAAGCAAAAACAATTGAATTTAATACTTCAAAATATTTCTGGGAAGCTGATGCGGTTATAAATGTGAGTAAATACAAAACCCACAGTCTGGTATCTTATACTGGAGCAGTGAAAAATCTTTATGGATTAATTCCAGGTTTGAAAAAATCTGATTTCCACAGGGATTATCCTGACCATATAAAATTCTCAAAAGTACTAACAGAATTATATTCGATAGCGAGAGAGAAAGTAACCTTTAATATTATGGATGGCATAGTTGGAATGGAAGGAGATGGACCTTCTGCCGGAGAACCTCGAAATTTCGGGATAATATTTGCAGGTGAATCTGCTTCTGCGATTGATTATATTGCTTCCAGGATGATGGGTTTCAACCCAGAGAAAAATCAGTACATTACAGCTTGTCTGGATTTAGACAACATCAAACCGGATGAAATTGAAATTCCAACAGCTTGGGAAAATTTTGTTTTTAAAAAAGTAAAAATTAAAAAAGTGAAAACCCTGGTAAAAATCCTTGCCTATTCTCCCAATTTTTTACAGAATGCCTTCCGTGGATTATTCAGATATTATCCTGATTTTAATGATAAGTGTGAACTCTGTAATGTCTGTGTTGAGAGCTGCCCTGTACAGGTTATTGAAATAAAAGAGGGAGATAAAACACCAACGATTGATTATAAGAATTGTATAAAGTGTATGTGTTGTCATGAATTGTGCCCTTATCAGGCAGTATATATTAAAAAAAGTTTTTTAGCTAAGTTTGTAATCAGGTGATAAAAATTATATTTTATTAAAACAGGAGGTTAGTATGATTAAAGTAAAATGGTTTGGTCACAGCATGTGGAAGATATGGGATGATGAAATAAGCATAATAACAGATCCCTTTACTGATATAGGCTATCAAATGCCAGAGAATGAAACAGCAGATATTGTGCTTTGTTCTCATGATCATTTTGACCACAACAATATTTCCATAATACAGGGGAGTCCTGAAGTGGTTGATACTGAAGGGGAATTTGACATTCATAATATTCATATCCAGACCTTTCCTGGATGGCATGATAACTCGAGAGGTAGCCAGAGAGGTAAGAACCTGCTGATGAAGTTCACAATTTCCGGGAAATCATTTTTACATTGTGGAGACCTGGGACATATCCTATCTGAAGAAACCATTGAAAAACTTGGAAAAATCGATGTGATATTTATACCAGTAGGTGGTTTCTATACTATTAATGCCAAAACTGCACAATTCATTGTGGGTAAAATACAACCAGCGATTGTTTTTCCAATGCACTATAAAACACCAGTTCTGGATTTTCCTATTGCAAAAAAAGAAGAATATCTTAGATTGATCGAAGATTACAAACAAATTGATTCCAACGAAATAGAACTGACTGAAGATGATTTTATTAAAAAACAAACAATAATATTGAATTACAAATGAAAAAAATAAATAAAAAGAAACTTATTTACTACCTGGTAATTTTTATTCTTCTTATTTATATTCTGGTTATTGATAGTTCCAGTTTTTATCAGAAATATAAAGTGAAAAAGGAATTGAATGAACTAAATACCAACATAGAAAATCTCGAGATAGAGAACCAACGCTTACGTGAAGAAAATGAAAAACTGGAAAAAGATGCAAAAACATGGGAAATGAAAGCCAGAGAATTAGGAATGCAAAAGCAAGGAGAAGAGATATTTCTCTTTAAAGATGAAGAGGAACTGAAAGCAGATAAATAAGATGTTAAAATTATTTGACAAATATTAATCTAATATATTCTGGTTATAATATATGAGAAATTATAATAATTTGATATTTAAAAGATAATAGATGATTTAGGTTTTGATAAAAAAAATAATTAATTGTTAATTTCGAAGTTAGGTTTTTTACTTTTGATTCATAATATCGAAAATACAAAAATGAAAAATTAACGAAAAATAAAAGGAGAAAATAATGAAACGAATTTTGGTTTTAATTTTAATACTTACCTTTGTTGGAACATCTCTATTAGCCAAGACGGAAATTAAGGTAAAGAAAGAGCCATTACGCAATGATGTAAGCCCAACTATAAACCACACCACCATTATTGGTACAGATGATCCCGGAGATATTCTTTTAGACTATGATGTTCAGACACCGACAGCAACAATATGCCCTGGTGAAGATAACCAGCTTCTTGGATGTGAATTTGATGGTACATATATCTGGGTAACCGGGGGTGGAGGTACTGTAGCTGCTATGCCTAATCAGCTCTATAAATATGACTCAGATGGCAATATACTGGCTTTTTATCCACAGGGTACATCTTCAGCTTGGGGAATGAGAGATATGGCCTTTGATGGTACATATCTCTATGCTGGTGATGATAACGGATTCTATCAAATCGATCCCGTGGACGGTAGTGTAACCACCTTATTTACTGGCAATTTAGGACTTTCATGTATTAGGGCACTTGCTTATAGTCCCTCAACCGGTTATTTCTATGCATGTAACTGGAATACGCATATTGTCATATTCGATGCCACCGGAACCCAACAGGGAACTCTGACTAACCCCGGTAATGGCGATAACTATGGTATGGCTTATGATGAATTTGATACTACTGGTGATTATCTCTGGTTGTTTTCACAGCAAGGTACTCCTGCGACTACATTCTATCAATATGACATGAATACTCAAGCTTTGACAGGTGTTACTTATGTAGTTCCGTATTTGACAGGAGCAATAGACCAGATGGCTGGAGGTGCCTGTTTTACAACTAACTTGGTACCAGGAAAGTGTGTATTGGGTGGAATAACCCAGGGTGATCCTGTAGACAGGTTTTTTGCTATGGAATTAGCAGATGCAGCAGATCCGGCAGCACCCGGTCCTCCCACAGATGTAGTAGTCACACCTGATGCAGGTGGAGCTTTAGAAGCTCAGATTGATTGGATCTGTCCTACTCTACAGGTAAATGGAGATCCATTGACCGAACTTCTTGAAATGCGAGTATATCGTGATGATGTTCTCATTTACACCGATACCGCACCTGTAATAGGTGGTCCAGGTAGTTACACTGATAGTGCTGTTCTTGCTTCGGGAACGTATTCTTACAAAGTTGTGGGCTATAATTCCTTCGATGAGGGTATTCCCGTCACTGTAACAGTCTGGGTAGGCGAAGATGTACCGGATGCTGTTACAGACCTCACACTAACTGATGTTAGTACAGATGACCTGATGGCGCAATTGGATTGGGTAAACCCGACAACCGGCCTTCATGGTGGATACTTCCCGGGTGTTACAGGTTATGATATCGAGCGTTCGGACGGTGCTACCTTTACTATTGGCGGTCCGGTTACACTGTGGATAGACGACACTATCGTAGATCCTGGTATTTACTGGTATGCAGTAACTCCATTCAACAATTCCGGAAGTGGACCTTCAACTCAAACGCCCAGCGTTGGTATTGGTATTTCTGTAATAGAAGTTGGAAATGCCGAAATTACAGATTATCAGATACCAATGAACTTGTACTGGCATAATACTATAGTTGAAACGGTTTATGATAAAGAATGGATCGGAGAAGGAATGATCATCAATGCAATAGCTTTCCATGCTGCAAGTATTACAAACACTATTAATCCATTTAATTTTGAGATATGGCTTGGTGAAATCGATATCGATGACCTTTCCGGTGGATGGATTGATGCTAGTCAACTAACAATGGTTTTTGATGGCACCATTGATGTTCCTACCGGTGAATATTGGTTAGAAATCCCTCTTGATACACCATTTATATATGAAAATAACGACAATCTCGTAATGGGTATTATTAAAGATGATGATCAATATTACTCTCCTTCAGGCTCTGATGTATGGTGGACAACAGAATCCGGTACTGCTAATCGTACATTACATGAATATAGTGATAGTGAAGAATTTTCCATACAAAATCCACCTGCTGATTTAAATCCAAAAACCACATATGCTGATGTGCGTTTTTATTATTCCGGTATTGCAGACCCCTTAGCTCCGGGAGAACCTACTGATGTTACATTTATTCCTGATGCTGGAGGAGCTCTGGAATGTGATATCAGCTGGACATGT
>JAGLWO010000158.1 GCA_023133395.1 Candidatus Cloacimonadota bacterium
CAACAATTATCGATTATAATTCTTCAATTTTTCTTGAATGGGGTGCAGAAACTCGAACAAAAACAAGAGAACAAAGAGATCTTCTTGGTTATAATGTTTATTATGATGGTGTTTTTGTCGCTTTTGTTACAGAAACTTACTTTGAATTTATCGGTCCTTTTGCAGCTGGAGATTATTATTTTGAAGTAACAGCTGTTTATGAAGAAGGAGAATCTGAACCTGCAACAGTTGTGGCAACAGTTGTTTTGAATCCCCCGGAAAATCTGACAGCAACTACGCAGGGAAATGATATTCTTCTTACCTGGGAACTACCATCGAGAGGTCGTGGTATATCTGAATACAAAGTATACAGGGATCAGGTTTACATTGCTTCCACTACAGATACTTTATATCTTGATGAAAATATTCCAACAGGAAATTACACTTACGGTGTACTCACAGTTTTTGATGGTGGGTATGAATCGGAAATTACAGAAGTTACTATAGAACATACAGATGCCAGCAATAATCTGATTCCTACAGTAACTGAACTGATAAGTATTTATCCTAATCCTTTCAACCCGGAAACAACTATCAGTTTCTCAATTGTAAATAATTCCTCATTTGTTAATCTTTCCGTTTACAACATAAAAGGTCAGAAAGTGCGAACACTGTTTAACAAAGAAATAAACCCCGGTTATCATAAAGTT
This sequence comes from Candidatus Cloacimonadota bacterium, assembly GCA_023133395.1. GTDB lineage: Bacteria > Cloacimonadota > Cloacimonadia > Cloacimonadales > TCS61 > JACNIV01. Next base: position 690 of record JAGLWO010000158.1, read on the forward strand.
ATCTGGAAAGGAAGAGATGATAATGGCAAGCATGTTGCCAGTGGCGTTTATTTCTCTATTTTTGATGTGAAGGATAGTGATAAAGATTATACAAGTGTAAAGAAAGTAATATTATTAAAATAGAGAATAAAAGGAGAAAATTATGAAAAAAGCATTAATGCCTTTAGTAGTGATGATGATTCTATTTACTACAGCGTTTGCTTCTGAGAACTGGGTTGGTTTTACGAGTCATTCTGCAGAAGTTCCGCAAGTTACAGTGGTAGAATCAGATCATTCAAAACTAATCCTGGATATTACAATCCCGGGTATGAAAGTTTACACTATCGAAGAGAAAGGTGAGA
>JAGLWO010000159.1 GCA_023133395.1 Candidatus Cloacimonadota bacterium
AACAGATGGACTGGTAACGTGGTCTGTAATCCAGAGATTTGTTCCATCCCAGGTCATTCCAAAACAGTCACCAATACTGGCATTGGTAAATTGAAGCTGATAGGTTCCATCATCAGGATCTATCCGGTAAACTTCATCTCCATTTGCTCCATATATCCCGCAATACAGATAAGTGCCGTCAAAAGCTAATCCAGATGCTCCTTCCGGAATAGGATAAGTTGTCACTATTGTCCATTCTGCGAGAAGAAAGTTGATTGCAAAAAGCATTAAAATTATAATTGATTTTCTCATTTGTCCTCCATTTATTTTAAGATTTTCCATATCTGCAAAATTCTTTTTTTTTGTTAGTAATGTCAAAGAATATTTAATTAATAATAAAAATGTATAAATGTTTATATTAAATAAATTGACAAATTTTTCCAAGATATATAGAGAAGAATTCAGGAGGTGGGTATGATAAAAAAAATACTACCTTTTTTAGTTATTATTTTGATTGTTGGATGTTCCATTCCTGAATTCGGGATTCCGTCATGGACAACCCAGTTCAGGCTGGTTTTTCTTCATGACACCTATGATGCTGAAGCTATTGCAGATACCGTAGGTTCATTTGTAGCGAACGGAGATACTCTTCAATTCTATGAATCGACCGAGGATTTTCAAACGGTTGGTGATATCGAGATCGAGGATACGGAAATTAAAAACACAAATTTTATTCTTGGAGATTTTGCACCACCGGAAATTATTGCTTTAAACGGACAACCTGTCAGCAATCTTCCGAATTACCCTGACATAACAATTCCATTTGGAATAATAAAAACTTTTGAACCTTTTGATGAATATGAAGAGATCAAATTCATGGAAGGGTTCCTTGAATTAACCATCACCAATAATACTGTCTTCTGGATGGGAGATGCTGAAGATGGGAATCCGCTTATAATAGATGTTCTAAATGGAAATGGAGAACCTTTGGTCGAAAATGTTGTTTTCCCGGATATTGAACCTGAAGGAGGTGCTGGTTCCCAAATGATAGACCTTCAGACAGGAGAACCTTTCCCCAACGAAATACAATTACAGCTTACCGGTGAAGGTGATGTAACAGAGAATAGTAGTGCTATTATCGAAATTTCTGACACAATTCAGCTTGATATTCAGATAATTGATATCCAGGCAGACTGGGTTACACAGGCAAAGATACCTTCTCAGGAAATAGAGATCATTTCGGGATATATCGAAGCAGACCTTCCCCAGCCGGAAATAGTTGAAGAAGACAGCTTCTGTTTTAATGGATATAGTGAGATCATATTTAATATTGTTTCCCCTGCACCTGCTGTAGCAGCATTTGAATTAGTATCAAAAAAAAGCGGGTTAGAAGTACCATTGGTTCATAATGAGGGAGATTCGATAACTATCGATATCTCTGAAGGTTTAACAGAATTTATGCTTACATCAGAGAATTACAATATAAATGAAATGTTACAGATAATCCCTGATGGATTTGATTATGAATTCAATACTTTGATCGGAGATAACACAGTAATAGATTCTCTGAACCATGCAGATTCGATAGGAGTGAATATTGAAATTGTTGCTGATATTCAGATATGGACTTTTGAAGAAGAAGGTATCTGGATAATTCCTCTCGAAAATGGTGAGATCGAAATAAGTGAAGAGGATGTGGAAGATTTTGATGAAACCATCTATAATGCATTCAAATATGGCAAAGTCATTTTCAAATATTGGAATACAAGTGGAATGGAATTGGGATTTGATCTTCTTGTTTCCGATGACAGTACTAATGTTCTTGAAGAGATATTTAACTTTGAGAATCCTGATTCAACAAAAGTTCAAATGTTCAGGGTACCATTAATGGAAATAACCACAGATTCCACTTATGGAGAATATGAGCTTAATATTACTCAGGAT
>JAGLWO010000016.1 GCA_023133395.1 Candidatus Cloacimonadota bacterium
AGAAATTAGATTAAATGAAAATAGGGTTACTCGGTGGTTCCTTCAATCCGATCCATAACGGTCATATCGCCCTTGCAAATGAAGCATATAATACTCTGAATTTAGATAAAATTCTCTTTCTGCCCTCAGGAAATCATCCCTTAAAAAGGAACGATGAAATTTTACCATTTGGTATTCGGTTTAAACTCATCGAAAAAGTCTTAGATAATTACCCTGATTTTGAAGCTTCAAACCTGGATAGTCAGTATGAGGATCTAAGTTATACTGATGAGCTTATAAAACGTCTAAAAAAACAATTCCCAGATGATGAATTTTTCTTTATTGTGGGAACCGATATCATTAAAGAATTACCTTTATGGCATAACTGGCATTGGCTTCTGAATAATGTCAATATTGTGGTAGCTAATCGCCCTGATACAAACAAAACAACCTGGAAAAATCTTGATTATTTAAATAAACTCAACTTTATCGAGATGAAACCTGTCGATGTTTCTTCCAGTATGATCAGAGATAAAATCAAGAGAAGTGACAGTATCTCCGGGCTGGTTCCGGAAGAAGTTGAGAAAGAAATTTGTAGATTGTACTCTTAAATTAGTCTCATTCTGAACCCAGCCAACTCAGACAGGAGTTCAGTAGAACTAAGTAAGGCTGGATTTCTGGATGAAACTCAATTCGTTCTGAACTCCAGCATAAAAATGAAGTCCAGTTTGCGTTTATACAAAATATTTGACAGAAATTCTATTTTTAGTAAATCCTATCATCAGGTTTGATATTATGAACTTTTCAATGAAATTAAAGAGGATTTTGAGGTTAAAACGAAGAAACTTATTATTTTTTTAATGTTATTTATTTCGATGGCTGCATCTGCTGAAGATTTTAGCGATACGGTGCTTATCCAATTTTACCAAGCTCTCGATTCGCTTAAGCATATAAAAAATGAGATCGTTCCAGCTACTTTTGAATTTAATAATAAAACCTACAATGGCTACGAGATAATATTTGAAACTACGTGGTCATTGCTCGATAAAGATCCGACGGGGATGTTCTATCCTTTTGAAGATAATTATTGGTACAATGCCGGCTGGAGGGCAGACATCAGGTTCTGTGCTGATGGACCAGGTTCAACACTTTATTTAATCAGAAACGGAAAATTCTTCTGTATCATACGCTGGGAGTTTACTGCGTATATCGATGATGATGGTGAACATGTATCTGGTGATGACCTTTCGGGCTGGATACAATGTGCGGCTGAAATTATTGAAAGGGAAGAATGAAAAAAGAGAGGGTAAAATGAGCCAAAGTATTCCATTAATCTGGTATATCGCAATGGGAGTAGCCTTTGGATTGCTTCTGGGGTATGCGATTGGAATGACCATAGGATTTTCACAAGGCAAACAACAGCTTATAAAGAGAATCAAGTTTCTGGTCTCACATAAAAAAATAGACTTTGATATCGATAAAATTCTTCGAGGTTAGCATATAAAAAATTTATAAAATGGAGGTAAAAATGAACATTCGCTACATTTTATGGTGTATACTGGTAGTGGTTCTGTTTGCTACTGTGGTTCCAGTACATGCATTCGACGGAAAGCGAAAGGGTTTTATTTGCGAATGGGGTATTGGGGCTGGACTCACACACCTACACGCCACTAAATTAAGCGGTTCTAAAAGCATCCTTCGCAGTGGTCCGGTGATCCAGACAAAATTAGGTTTGGCTCCAAATAATCAGCTTGTACTGCACTTTGGGTACAAGATGTGCATGTGCTACTTCGATGAAATCGTTGAGAGCTTTGAAGATTATGGAGATAAAATGGCTGGTGATGATATAAAAGCCATTGGCTATATTCTCATTTCTCCATTCGCACTTGTTGTCATTCCTCTACAGGGTAGTCATTCGATACTTCCTGAGTTTGGATTAA
>JAGLWO010000160.1 GCA_023133395.1 Candidatus Cloacimonadota bacterium
AAGCTTTAAGTAAAAAAGATTTTGTAATGAGAATAAAAATTAGCCGTAAAGAAGCAAAAGAAAGCAGTTATTGGCTTAGATTGATTAATGAAACAAACAATTTAGAAAATGTTGATGATGCTTTGTATTTGATTCAAGAAGCAAATGAGTTGAAAAAGATATTTTCAGCAATTTTGGAGAAATCGAAATGACAAAACTCCAAATTACAAATAACAAATTTCAAATAAATAGCAATGACCAAAAATGCAAATTCGAAACAAAGCGAAGCTTTAGTTTGTTTGTTATTTTAGTATTTGTATTTGGAATTTATTTGTTACTTCAACCGTCCCGATTGAAACAATCGCATTCTTGTTCCCACGCTCCCGCGTGGGAACACAATACTCTAACGCTCTGCGTCAAAACCAGATAGGAATAGATTCACTTGTTCTTTATTGACGCTGGAGCATCTGATTCTTCATTCCTACGCAGGAGCATAGGAACGAGATAAGAAATGAAATGAAACCACAAGGTTACACAAAGCATTTCAGCGATATCGGATATATTGAGTTCAGAAAAAATGCAAAAGTAAAACATTTGCGTATTACCATCAAAAGCTCTGGAGAAATATTTGTTAAAATTCCAAAAAATATTACTTCCAAAGCAGCTAATGAATTTATTCAATCCAAAACAAATTGGATAAAAAAACAACTGAAAAAAATCGATGAGAGAAATAAATTCACATCCCAAAATTCTGATGATAATTTGAGAAATACGATAAACGCTGAAATAATGTTGGAAAATAAAGTAAATGACTTTTCCCGTAAATACGGTTTCCAGTATAATCGTTTATCTTTTCGTTCTCAAAAAACAAGGTGGGGAAGTTGTTCATCAAAGAACAATATCAGTCTGAACATAAAATTGATAAATCTTCCTGAAGAACTCATAGACTTCGTGATTATGCATGAATTGGTTCATACCAAAATAAAGAATCATCAAGAGGAATTCTGGAGAGAATTGGGAAAATATGTGGAAAATCCCAGAGCATTGCAAACAAAACTGAAAAGATTCAATTTAGCTAAATTATGATACGAAACATAAAACCTGAGGATAAACCGCGCGTTCTGGAAATCGCAGCTAAAATCTGGGAAGGGGATGATTATATTCCAGAGGTCTTTGATGAATGGGTTAAAGATCAGAATGGGATTTTTTCAGGTTTGTGGGAAGATGATAAACTTGTAGGTTTTGGAAGACTTTATTATTTAACTCCCACCGATATCTGGCTGGAGGGTTTAAGAAAAGATCCTGATATAAATATAAAGGGTGTTGGGGAAAAGTTTGCTCGATACTATTTTCAGAAACTAAAAGGTAAAAAGATCAATTCGATTCGATTTTCTACATACTTCGACAACATTGCATCAAAAAAGCTCAATGAAAAACTGGGCTTTAAAAAAATTCTTACTTTATCTTTAAAAACTTTAGAAATTAAAAAGAAGACTCGATCTGGAATACCAGAAAATTTAACTACAAATTTTGAATTTGATGAACTTCAAAACTATATAAGAAATTCAAACTATTTAGAACTAAGTAAAAATTTTATAGGTAAAGGTTGGGTTGTATATCCCTATTCTGTAGAGCTCTTGACTCAATTTGTAAATGAAAATAAAGTCATTGTATGGTTAAACAATAAAACTATTAAAGGTGCTGCATTTTATTCAGATGTTTCTTACGAAAATATTTTTTGGATTAGTTTCATCGATGCTGAAAATGATAGGGTTTATGAGGAATTATTAAATTATCTAATGAATCTTGTTATTGAACAAGACAAAAAATATATTGAGATATTAGTACCCCAAGATAGATTATTACTTTCATTTTTTGAAAGTAAAGATTTCAAAAGTTGGGAACAAAATAATGATTTTTACCTTTATGAATTGCCAGAGCATCTTATTAAAAAAATAACCTTTCAATAATGATCATGATTCCCAAAGACCTGCAATTATTTAAATTTTCTGCCTACGGTTTTCTAAAGAATTTAAGGTTCTTTGATGCTTTTATCATTCTCTTTTTTCGTCAGCAGGGGATATCTTTTTTGGAAATTGGTACTTTGATATCTATTCGGGAAATATCAATAGCCATCCTGGAAGTTCCCACTGGAATCATTGCAGATTGTTATGGAAGAAGAAGTTCGATGATATTTGCATTTCTTTCTTATATTATTTCCTTTGCTATTTTTTTCTTTTTTCCAAAATTTTCTTTTTATATTATTGCTATGATCTTTTTTGCATTGGGAGAAGCATTCCGGACCGGCACACACAAAGCAATGATCCTGGAATATCTGGATATAAAAAATATCAAACATCTCAAAGTGGAATATTACGGTTTCACCAGAAGCTGGTCACAGAAAGGTTCTGCACTTGCAGCACTAATTGCAGGTGCTATTGTAATCTATTCGGGGAGTTATAAGTATATATTTCTTGGATCGATTATTCCCTATATACTTGCTTTGTTTTTAATGATTTCCTATCCTAAAGAGTTAGATGGAGAGATAGAAAGGAAAGTACATCCAAATTTCTGGAAAGCTATTTTTATTAATTTCAGAGATACAACCAGAGATTTTATCAGGGTTTTTAAAAATCCTTTGCTTAAGAAATCACTGATAAATTCATCACTTTTTGATGGATTATTTAAAACGGTGAAAGATTACATACAGCCCATTTTAAAGGCATTTGCATTGTCATTGCCTGTTCTATTGTTCATAAAAGATAAGAGAGATACGGTTGTTATTGCTGTGGTATATTCTCTACTCTTTCTTTTGACGTCTTATGCTTCCAAGAATTCAGAGAAATTTAAAAGTATGTTTAAATCGCTTGCAAATGCCATAAATTTGAGTTTCATTTTCGGAGTTCTTTTTATCATTCTTTCTGGTGTATTCTATATTTTGAATTTGAAGATCTTTACCATAGTTTGTTTTATTTTACTTTATATTTTCCAGAATTTTCGTCGACCAATGAATGTTGGTTATATTAGTGAAACAATTCCTTCAAAAGTTATGGCTTCCGGGTTATCTGCAGAATCTCAGTTGAAAACTATCTTTGTAGCGATATTATCACCAATTATGGGATTACTTGCAGATGAATTTGGGATAGGTTTAGCTTTAATAATTTTAACATTCTTGACATTATTGGTATTTCCCTTGATTAGGGTAAAATAATTATAGGTAGAATTATGAAAAGGATAATATTTGT
>JAGLWO010000161.1 GCA_023133395.1 Candidatus Cloacimonadota bacterium
AAAATGAAAAATTCAAATATCGATGCGTACCTGACATTGAAAATTACCGATAGATTCGAAATTAGAGTTGATGTAGTTAACCTGACAAATACAGATCACCTTTTCGCCTATCCTTCTTCGTTTAAACTTCCCGGAACTCACTTTAATTTCAATGTTCAGTGGATATTTGTTAATTAAAAGGGTTCTGCAAAATGAAAAAGGCTGTCTTTCTGAGGTTATCTTCGAAGAAATTTCTCACGAAGAATCTCATTGTAAGCAGAGATCCTTCCCGAGAACAACGTGCAAGATTCGTCAGGAAGACAAAAACACCTTATTCTGCAGAACTAATTTAATTTGAAAGAATGGAGGAATTATGAATTTCCAGAAAATAATATTTTTTGTATTGCTTCTGGTAGTAAGTTTGCTTCTAGGTGCAATTGTTAGTTCTTTTCTGAATTACAATATATTAAATATTCATCAATTGGGTTTCCAGTTTGTTATATTTTCCATTTTAGGAAGTTTTGTTTATTTTACATCGAAATATCTTAAAGTAATTGATTCCATTATAGTTGTTCTGTTTCTTTCTGTTTTATACGCATTGATCCTGAAAAAAACTTCTATGCTGATTAAGATGGGGGGATTTATTCATCTGGTCTTATATGCACTTCTTCTCTTTCTGGTTTATATGATTATTTTCAAATTAATCTGGTTCAGGAAAATACGGTTCTTGCGAAATCTCACATTCAGTGTTGTGGCTTCCTTTGGATATACCCTGGTTCACATCATTGTTCATTTAATCTTAAAAACACCCATTATGAGTCAGTTCATCACCAGGTATTTCACTAATTCATTTATCATTATGCTCACTATCAGTACGAGTTTCAGTATTGTAGAGTTTATGATGATAAAAATAGAGAATTTAATTAAAACACCGGAGAGAATAAAACCTTCAGATAAAGAAAACGAAGAGGATATTGAGGAGTCAGGGGAATAATTTACAATACTTTAATACTGGTAAATACTTCCGCCAATAAACTCTCTTAGTATTGAATTTGAAGGAACCAGGCCATCCTGGATATTATAAATATGGTCGAGTAAATTCATCAATCTTTCTGCTTCCATGTATTCAGGACAATAATTGGAAACACTTTGTATAAGTGGTATCACATATTTTTTCAGAACACCAAGCTCGTATGTTAAGATACTATTGAACATAATATCTGCATTTTCCTGGAACGGAAAAATATTCTTGTCTTCTCCTTCCCTAACCGAATCCCACATTTCAAGTGTTTCTTCAGCATTATGTCCCCTGTAATTATGGTCACGGATCATTCTCCTGATTATACGTGAATCAGTAGTAGGAATGCGGTTATGAGCATCGATATTCAAATTATTCAAAGCGCTTACATAGATCTTAAGTTTCTGGTTGAAAGGAACTGAGGAGGTCAATTTATCATTCAATCCATGAATTCCTTCCATTATCAGAATATCATTTTCTTTAAGTTGTAATTTCTCATAACTCTGTTCACGAATCCCTTTCAGAAAATTATATTTTGGAAGTTCAATTTCCTTACCAGATAATAGATTTTTTAAATCTTTATTTAGAAGTTCAAGGTCAAGAGCATTTATAGTCTCAAAATCTAATTCTCCATTCTTTTTTTTAGGTGTTTCTTTCCAGGGCAGAAAATAATTATCCATATTGAGAATGCGTGGAAAAACACCATTCACACGAAGTTGAATAGATAATCGCTTGGCAAAGGTTGTTTTTCCAGAAGAGGAAGGACCTGCAACCATAACAAGTTTGATGTCTTTTTTCCAGGTTATCTGATTTGCAATATCGATGATCTTTTTTTCATGTAGAGCTTCCTCTATCTGGATGAGATTTGTAATTTCATAATTCTTTACAGCTCTATTCAGAGCACTGACATTATGAAGCTGAAGTATATTTAACCATTTATCATGTTCCTGATGGGTTGCAAATAGAGTTCTGGGAAGTCTAAACTTCTTTTTTATCTCTTTTTCGCCTTTTCGAGGAAA
>JAGLWO010000162.1 GCA_023133395.1 Candidatus Cloacimonadota bacterium
TACGATCCACAAAAAGACCAAAAAGCTGTACATCGTATCTGGAGAGAAGTTGGCTGGTTGGAGAAAGGTCAAGAGAAAGTAATGGATACATTCTTAGAAACTTGTGATGCCTGGGTTGTGGAGCTGGATGGAGAAGCTGAATTTCTGGTTAATACAACTTCAGGGAATATCCGTTATTTAGAAAAAGATCTCCCCTTCTCAGGTGTTACCGGAGTTACAACCAGTAGAATAGCTCGTAAGCAGGGATTTGCTTTGAAATATACTGCTGTAGCTGTTGCAAAGGATGCTGAAAAAGGTACTTACCTATCCGGATTGGGAATTTTTGAACAAGGTTTTTATAATAAACTCGGATATGGAAGTGGGGGATATGACCACATAATTTATTTCGATCCAGCTGATTTGAAACTCAAAACCAAATTCCGTGTTCCAAAAAGATTAACAGAAAAAGATTACAAAGTAATTCATAAATCAAGATTAAACAGGATGAAACCTCATGGAACAGTTACTTTCTTCAATTATCAGGTCACCAAGGCTGAAATGAAATGGATAAAGAATGGATTTGGACTTGGATATTTCGATGGTCCCAAAGGGGGATTAACTCATCATTTCTGGTGTTCCAATAGAACAGGTGGAGAACTTGGACCGTATTTCATCGACTGGATGACTTATCAGAATTATGATCAATTCCTGGAATTGATGACTGTAATAAAAAGTCTGGGAGATCAGGTTCGCCTTATCGGTATGATCGAACCTGCGGGAATTCAACTCCAGGATTTATTAAAGTATCCATTCCGTTATAGGATTTCCACAGAAAAATCTAAGTTTGAAAGTAAAATGAAAGCCAGTTCTTGGTGGCAGATGAGAATTTGTAATCTTGAAGGATGTCTGAAAAATACACACCTTGACGGAGAACAGGTCAGATTCAATCTTGAATTATCAGACCCAATTGAACAATTCTTGAATAAAAACTCAAAATGGAGGGGAATAGGTGGTGATTATATTATCACTCTCGGTATGAATTCATCTGCAATTAAAGGACATGAGAAGAAATTACCAACGTTAAAAACTTCAGTGGGGCCTTTCACACGGATGTGGCTGGGAATTCGTCCCGCAACTGGTCTTTCTGTTACTGAAGATTTCAAAGCTACAGAAGAGTTACTTGCAAAACTCGATAAGATTATGCGAATCCCAGATCCCAAACCTGACTGGTGTTATTAAATTTATAGGGATAACAAAGTAAAAAAAACAGCAGTTCGATTTTCGGACTGCTGTTAATTTTTGTTTGAATTGATTATTCTGTAACTTCTTCAGCCGGTTCTTCTACAGGTTCTTCTACTGCCATTGTATCAGCAGGTGCTTCTTGAGTGTCTTCAACTGCTGGAGCTTCTTCTTTTTCAACTTTTTGACCACAAGCTGCAAATAAACCAAGAATTAATAAAGCAATAACTAATAATTTGATTAATTTCATCTTACCCCCTTTAATTTTTTACACTATAATACTTTTATAAAAAACTAATTCTTATTGAGTCTTAAATCACCAAATGCATTGTTCTGTCAAAGTTTTTTTGAATTCTATTAAACTTTTTTGCTCCATAGAGTTATTAGTTTGTTTATTTCCTTCAAAATTTCAGTAAGCATTTCGAAATCTATTGTCTGTTTACTATCACAAACTGTCTTATCCGGTGAAAAATGAGTTCCCTCGTTCCCAAAGTCCTCTTTGGGAATGGTAATCAAACTTTAATAAAACAATCCCCTTTTATTTCACAGTATTTAATCATTTTCTATTTGACACTTAGCTTTGATTTTAACATTTTCACTCCAGTAAATTGCATGGGAGAACTTATACCCTGTCAAAAGAGAAGGAAATAAAGAATATCGAAGAAAAGTAATAATGACGTGATAATAATTAATTTGTAGTTATCTTAATGCTAACATAGATTCTACTTAGAATATTATGACGTAAATACTTAAGGGATATAATATGATTGAAGAAATCGTTGAGATTTTCACAATATTAAAAGTAGGTTATTGGACAATTAAAGAAATAAAAAAAAGATTGGGAAAGGGAAATCTTGATAAATCATCCAAAGTTTTAGTCAAAGCTTTTGAAAGAGCCTTTAAACAAGTTACTGGTTTATCTATTTACTCTTTAGAATATCCTCCAGATAACACCTCTGACAAGATTAATGTTGGAGTTCCAAATATTATTTGTTACATTCTTGAATATTTGAATGATCCCAAAAACTTTACAAAAACTATAATTGGGAACCTAGAGAAATATTCTGAATTGAATATCTTATCAGAAGTAGAAATTAACATGATAAAAGAATATTTTGAATCAGAATTAAGTAATTCTCAATCATTACCTTATATGATAGAATTACTAACACAGCTTAGAAAAGACTCAATTACACAAAAAGAAGATCATTTAAAAATTGATTCTAAAATGAATTTAGTAATTAGTTATTTGGAAAATATTATTCAAACAAACAGACAAATAACAGATTCAGAAATTAGTAAACTAAATTATGAAGAAGTAGATTATTATCTAGAACGAAAAGTTAGATTAATTGCTGATAAAAATGATACTGCTTCGAAATATTTAGGGAAATTAGAACCGGATGATTTGTTTCAAGAACTGATCAATGAGAAGAGGATTATACTTTTAGCCTCAGTAGGAATGGGAAAAACTATCGAATTGAAACAATTAGCGCATTACAGTTCGCATATTGAAGAGTCATTATGGCCTTTTTTAAAAGATTTAAAATATTATAAAGGTGAAAATATACCTGAAGATATCCCTGAATTTGTGGATACAAATAAATTGTCTGAAAACAAGGTACTTCTAATCTTTGATGGATTCGATGAAATAATTACAGAACATAGAAATTCTTTCATTTCAGCACTTGAACAATATATTGAGAATCATCCTAAAGCACATATTGTTATTTCATCGCGCTTCAATTTTTTTGAAAGAGAAGAACTTACAGGTGCTGATTCAATTGTCGGATTTAAAAAGTATGAATTATTACCTTTATCGCAAATGCAGATAGACCAATTTATTCAAGATAATGAAATTGAACTGCCAAAAGCTGATTTAGGGTCTGATTTTTGGGCTATTCCATTTAATCTATTTGTTCTGAAAGAAGTCGGAAGTGAAATCGGAAATATAAACACCAAAAATGATTTATTGCAAATTTTTTTACAGCAAACGATTATCAAAAGTAAAAAAAATAAGGGTATCAGATTTCGAAGCTTCGATATCAATGCTTCGTATAATGATTTAAAAAAAGTCTCATTTTATATGCTAAAAAATGAAAAGAATTTTGTTAGTGAAGACGAATTATTAAATTTAAAACTTCAAAAACCTAATGAAATTGATCTCCCTGGTATATTAGAGAAATTCAAAGATAGCGGTGATTATCAGTTTAATCACAAAAACTATCAAGAGTATCTGGCAGCACAGACTTTTAAAGAAATGAGTTTTGATGGGATCGTTCAGATCGTAACTTATGAAGATAAAACAGTAATACCTTATTATATTGATGTATTATCTTTGCTTTTAAACGAGGAATTTGATTATAAATATGATTTGATTAAATTCATTGATGATAATGATCGAACTTCATTAATTAGGTTAAATTATACAAAAATTGAAGAAAATCTAAAGTTAGATATTTTCAAACAATCATTTGAAGCAGCAGCAGAGAATAATCAATATTATGTTTTTGAAGGGATTAGTGAAGATATTATTAAACAATTCATTTCAACAGATAGTATTGAGAACTATTTATTAGATATTTTAGAAAACAATGAAAATGAAAATGATCATTATCGTTATTTAGCTATTAAAATGTTAACTGTAATAAGTATACCCATAGAAAAAGAAAGAATAAAAAATATTCTTAATCAAATTCTTATTAAAAAGAAACCAAAATACAAATCAATTATTTACAATACTATTTGGTATCTTTATGACCATACTAATCAATTCACTGGTGATGATTTAGAATATTACATTTCTCAGATTCTTAATGAAAGACATCTTTACTCAAGCATACTATCCATAATTGCAAAATATCAAATTTCTAATCGATACATTGATTACTTCATTAAAGTTATGAAAATAGTAATGAGCAAACCTGAGGATGATAAAGGAACTTTGCAATACTATACCTATGAGTTCAGAGAAAATTTTGCCCAACTTAATCTTGATGAACTCATTAAAATCTATATTGAAATAGATTGGACAAAATCTGTTTACTCGTTTAATAATTATCATGAAATAATTCTTAAAGCGATATTTGAAAAATCGACAGATGAAAATAAATCAAAGATATTTAAAATTATTTGTGAGTTATTTGAAAATGATATTTTGTTTAGTTATAATGATATTTTTGATTTGATTCTATCCTATTTAGTAGATTCAAATCAATTAATAACACTAATTAATACTTTTGAGGAAGATGAAAACACATATGGCTTTTATATACATATAGCAGATTTTATATTTAAGAAAGGTTATGTTCAAAATGTAAATATAGAACAATTTGATACTATTTGCAAAATAATAGAATTGAAACCCATTGATGCATTTTTCAGGCTAAGTAATTATGAATATGATGAGAGAGTTAAAGAATATTCAAAATTGTATCCTCAACAATATAAAGAATATCTTAAAATTAAAAAAAATGATAATATCTATAATGAAAAGATACTTGAAGATATTCAAAATCTCTTTGATATGTCTTATTGGGAAAAAGAAATTATTGAAGTGTTTAATTTTTATGGTGATGAAATAGATAAGAGATTCTTCAACTACAATCCAGACTTCAACAAAAAAGCAATTTCCCAAAATATAACTAAATTTTTAATGGAATTAATACGTAAAGAGAAGATAATAAAAAAAACTGATGCATTTAAGCTTTTTGAAGTAAATTTTGAAAATATTACTATTGCTTATATTTATGAGAAAATGCAAGATTTCGAACAGAATGATGCGTTTAACAATACTGAAAAAATTAAAATTACTGATATTAATAATCAGATTGTAGATTTTGTTAAAGATTATTGTGAGAATAATATAGATAAAATTAATATTCGTAATTCATTAAAAGGAAGAAATTCAAGTTATACAGTAACCGTTTGTACTTTGAGAATTGAATTTTTTAGTGTTAAATACAATTTCAAATATACTTTAGAAAAAATGTTAGATTATTTGTACTTTAGTCTTAATTGGAATGAATTCAATTATTTCTCTAAATACTGTTATAATGAGAACCCTACTAAAACTATAACTACAATCGAAGAATTTTTGAATAGTAATTCACAATTTGCATTGCTAAGGAGAAACCACTTACAATTCTGTAAAAATCATAATTTAGAATTTGCTAGCAAATATGCAATTAAAGAATTATTAAATAAGCCGTTCGAAGATAGATTTAGATTCACTGAACCAAAATTTGCAGCATTAGCAATTATCAATTCGAAAGAAAATACTAATAAATTAATTGAAATCTTCAATGTAATGATAGACAGAAATGATGATTTTATCCCTGAATTCATAGAGAAAATTGATAATGAAATTTTGGGAAATCCGAAATTTGTAGATGCTTTAATTCGTCTTTCCAAAAAGAATATTAGCAATAGCGAACACGCTGCTTTTAAATTAATCAGTTTAAATAATCCTACAGGTTTGGAATATTTAATTAGTAGTTTTCAAATCGGAATTAAATGGTTTGATCGTTTTCGTTACAATACACCATTTGCAAATGTCTCAAAGCCAAAAATGGAACCACTAATGTTTGAACTGTTTAAATTGTACATAGAAGGTATCATTAAGGATTCTGATGATTTCCATCGTTTCATAGATGCATTGATGATTGGATACAAGAATATAATGCTATCAAATAAAGATAGTTATATAAAAGTTCCAGAAAAACTTAAAAGGGCTATTTTGACTATAAAAGATAAATCACCTGAAGTATATAGCAATCTCTATAGACAAATTACTGAAATCGAGAAAGAAGGAAAAGATAAATTTCGTAGGAGAAAATAATTCCAATTTATTATATTTCTTTGCATCGAAGGTCGGGGTTGTCGGTTTATTTAAATAGAATTGATCTGGTTTCGTAGTATGTAGTGTGGTTTATTTTTTTCCCCACAATCCCAGCAATTCTTCTTTCTTCTCCAGTATTTCAGATAAGATCTCAAAATTTATTGTCTGTTTGCTATCACAAACTGTCTTATCTGGTGAAAAATGAGTTTCAATCATCAGACCGTCTGCACCAGCAGCCATAGCTGCCCAGCTAAGAGATTTGATCATTTCCCTTCTTCCAGAGCTGTGAGATGGGTCAACAATAATAGGAAGGTTACTCAAGCTTTTTACTGCAGGAATAGCAGAGATATCCAGAGTGTATCGTGTAAAGGTCTCAAAAGTTCTGATTCCCCTCTCACAAAGAATTACATTTGGATTCCCCGCTTCTATGATGTATTCCGCTGCAGAGAGCCATTCTTCGATCGTACTGCTCATCCCACGTTTTAGGATTACAGGGTTATTTACATTGCCAAGTTTCCAGAGTAAGCGGTAGTTATGCATATTTCTGGTTCCCACTTGAAGAATATCCACATATTTGGACATCAGTTCAACATCCTCAATGGAGACAATTTCAGATACGGATATCATGCCAGTTCCATCACTGACCTTTTTAATGTATTCCAGCCCTTTTTTCCCGAGTCCCTGAAAATCATAAGGAGAGGTTCGCATCTTAAAAGCACCACCGCGGAAAAATTTTATTCCCGTATCTTTCAAATGTGAAACGATAGTATAAAGGTCTTCATAATTTTCAACTGTGCAGGGTCCAGCTATTATAGTGAAATAATCTCTTCCTATTTTGTTATTTTTAATTGTGATTTCAATTGGATCGCCTTTTTGATGTTTTAAATTATTTAAATCTTTTAACATTCTAATACCCTTTAAGAAAGCATTTTCTGCAATTCCTTTTTGTTCTGATACAAAACTCCAAACTGTATTCCTCTGTCACTCACATAAAATTTTTCAGCACTAAAAAAATCAAGTATTTCAGAAACTATCATCGTACCTGTTGTGATGATGTCTGACCGATAGGGTTCAAAAGGCATTAGTTCTGCAATTTTTTTGTTTGTCATTTTTCGGAATCTATTCAGCATATTTTTCAATTCTGTGTTTGTAAGCTGGCTTTTATGAATGATGTTTCCATCGTATTTTTGGAGCTTATACTTAACTGAACTTAAGCTGGTAACTGTTCCTCCGATACCAACCAGGATGAAATTATTGAACCCAGGAGGATCTAAAGTTCTTAGAATTTCTCTGGTAGATTTAATTTTTCCCTCGTAGTTATTACGATAAGAATTTTCCAATCTTCTGATTCCCAGATTTATACTTTGGTTTGAAATAATACTTCCTTTTTTTAGAAATGTAAATTCAGTGCTACCACCACCCACATCGAACATTAAAATATTTTCAAATTCATTGAATTCCATCAGGTTTGCTAATCCATTGAAATATGCTTCCTGTTCACCGCTGATAATATTGTAATTCAGATTAAATTTTTTCTTCAACCAGTTCTTTAAAATTTCAATGTTCTTTGCTTCACGGGAACAACTGGTTCCAATAACTATAACATTATCTGTAACTAATTTTGCATAGTTTATATTTTTTTTTAAAATAACCTTGGTTCTTCTGATTGCAGATTCTGTAAGAAACCCGTTCTTCATGTTTTTACCAAGTGCAGAAATATTTGAATCCCGATGTAATATATTCAATTTGTTATTACTTAGCGATGCAATGAGGAAAAGAATGTTATTTGTTCCAACATCTATTACAGCGTATGTATTATTCAAATTTTCTCCAGAAAATTAATACTCAACAAGTTTAATATTTTCAGCCTGCCAGCCTTTATCTTTAACTTCTTTTAGTTCAAATTCAAATATCATCTCCCTGTTTGGAAGCCTGGAAAGATCTACCTTATCGGGAAAATGGGAACTATGAGCAAAAGCAGTATCATAGGGCGACTCAGTTTTTCTGGAGTCTGTAATCCAGAGTCCACCACTTAATTCTTTCATAAAACGCATAAACCCAAACCCTTTCTCCGGGAAGAAAGAATAACAGACTCCGCGAACGATTTTTTTATTTTCATTGGGTTCATGTAATTCAATTGGTGCTAAATT
>JAGLWO010000163.1 GCA_023133395.1 Candidatus Cloacimonadota bacterium
CATTTATAGATAAGCCATTTTCTCCCATTCCAAATTTCATATCAAAATTACATTTCGATTCTCCACTTACAACAGCTCGAGTCTGGTCTGCAAGAAGCTTAAATACATCACCTTCAAAGGCAATATCAATTGTGTTTGTATCTGCATATGCATTACTATTTAAGAGATTATATCCGATTGCTCCTTTAACGATAAGTTTAAAGTCATTTGCTTCAATCAATGAGAAATTATTTATACATAAAACACTGTCCTTTTGCACTGCATTTAATTCAATTGAATCCGCTTTGAAGTTTCTGGATTTGAAATTTTTAACATACATATCAACTTTAAATTCATTTTTCTTATTTTGTTTTGAATAAAAAAACCTACCTGTCAAATTTCCCTGTAAACTGGCTGTTGGTAAGATATCTTGCAATTCAAGAGTATCTATTTTCCCGATTGCAATTATGCTCAATTCCGGTTTTAGAAAGATTTCGCTATTAATATCGAGTATTTTCTTCTTCCTGCTGGAAATATGACTGTCATCTATCTTAATTAAGTTGTTATTCCCATTTATGTTAAACTCAGCATTGATTTCATTCATTTCACCCAAACGTAAATTATCAACCAGAATTTCTCCAGATAATGCTCCTTCTTTACGGTTATCATAATCTATATTAAAACTTACATTACCTTTTAATTTGCTAGATGTATCATAACTCATAAAATATTTAGCGAAATCGCGGACTTTGAGTTTTTCACAAGATAATATTACACCATAATTCAAGGAAGGATTTAACCTTATCCATGTATCAATATT
Source organism: Candidatus Cloacimonadota bacterium (assembly GCA_023133395.1). Taxonomy (GTDB): domain Bacteria; phylum Cloacimonadota; class Cloacimonadia; order Cloacimonadales; family TCS61; genus JACNIV01. Next base: position 800 of record JAGLWO010000163.1, read on the forward strand.
TATATTCTTATTTATTTTGAATTGTTTAGTCCGAATGCTGTCTAAAGTCCCCTCAGCCAAAAGATTTATTTCAAAAGGTTCATAATTGAATTTTGCATTATGAGACCTTAAATTGAAAAATGATTTTTTATTTGTAAGGTCTAAAACAACATTTGTTTTTATCCTGCCATCCAGTTTGCCAAAATCTCGATCATAGACTCTTATCGTGGAAGAAGCTACTATACTAAACTTATTTACTTCGATATCGAGATTTCCAGAAATCAGGGGAAGAGTTTTACCCTGTAGAGCTGTGTTGAGATCAAATCGTTTAAATTTCAGTTTTGCGCTTATTTCTTTTGTCTTTATATTACCAGTGCAGAATAAAGCTACATCTTCCTTTTCTCTTCCAAAATCAAT
>JAGLWO010000164.1 GCA_023133395.1 Candidatus Cloacimonadota bacterium
CATACCCTTTATTTTGAAAATATTCAGCTGGAATGAAACAATGTGGGGAATCCATATTCCCTAGATAAAGAATTTTCAAAAATCTTTCCTCATTTATCATAAAACGTTTTCTTAGCAGTTGAATTATATCTTCCTCTTACCAATTTTTTTTTCACTGAAAATCGTCGAATATTTGCTAATCCCATCTTTTTAAAATTATACACTTTATAAGCCATCGTTGCATACCAATTACCTTCTTTCCAGATACGATCTTTTTCATTTTTTAGCTCATGATAGATATTTTGAATGTTATTCCAATATGGATAATAATATATTTCTTCCAAGTTATAATACTTAAGTCGATTCCTATCATAAAACTTATCGATTAATAAATTTACATTCTCATTAGTGTCAAAATCAATGTCATATAGCTCTTCTGTTCTATCACTTTTATTATAAATATATTTATAGTTATCCTTAATAATAGCTAACTTTCTGTTTTCTTGTAAATAATATTGAGAATCTGAATAAATATAATTCTGTTTTTCTAGTTTATTATAAATTATAATATCTTTTAATTGAACATTACTGGTAGGGAATGTTACTTTATCAACTCCATTAATCCTGGGTGTAATCAGAGGTATTTTAATCGTACTCTCATAGACATGATGACCATATATAGGTATACCCTTTTCAAGATTCATCTGACCATGATCTGCAGTAATGTATATAGAATCATCATTAAATCTTTTCCTGATTTCACCTATAAAAAGATCTAATAAATCAATATCAGTACCATATCCAGTACAACCCTTTATTACATGTGGAAGATGAATCCAGATAAATAATTTATTTTTTGATAATAATGAATCTACCGCATCAAGAATCTTTTTTAAAGAATTTTTATCCTCTCCTTTTTGGATTTTGGAGATATCAATCTTGTGAGGTCCAACTCTCTGACCAATTTCTAAACTGAAAAATTTTGTAGTTTTATTTCCAAATACTTTTGAAAATCTGTATGCTAATTTAACAAATGAGTCATCCCAAATTACATTACAAGCATATTCTTTCTTTTGTAAAATGTCAAATAAAGTTGGAACTTGATCGAAATGTTTCACTTCCCTATAATCCTTTCGATTTAATTCAAAGGCATTTAAACCAGAAAACATACATGTAAAAGCCATAGCTGTAGAAGGTGCAGCTGCATAATGATGAAGGAAGATTGTCCCTTTTTTTGCCAAATCATCAATGTTGGGTGTATTAAACACTTTGCTTCCATAACAAGAAAAATTATCCTGTCTTAAAACATCTTTTGAGATAAGAATTATTTTATTCATATTCCTAAAAAAACTCCTACTATTTTACTGGCTTATTTTTTAACTATTAATTTCATTATATTCAACTTTAAAAGAGTAAAATCAGATTTTTGGATAAATATAATATCTTTAATCGTACACTTTGTCTCAATAATAAAATATCTTAATTCTATTATTGCTCCAATGGAATATGAAACTGATGTTGCAATAGATGCACCGATTATTCCATACTTTGGTATTAAAAGAATATTCATAATTAAATTAACTATAAATGATGTAACTGAAGAAATTGTATTGATATAAATTTTATCAATTCCAAGAAAATATGATGATATAATCTTTGATAAGGTAAAAAACAGAACTCCTGGCAATAACAAAATAAATGGTATTATTGAATCGACATATTTAATTGAATATATCAGAGGAATTAACTTAAATGAAAATAAACCTATTAAAATAGAAACAAGAAATAAAACAAATAATGTGATTCTGCAAATAATACATACGAACCTTTCATCTTTTCTTTTACCTGCAATTTCTAAAAAAATTATATTTCTTATTGATTGAGGTAAAATCCAGAGTTTCTCAACAAGCTGTACTGCAATTGAATATATACCCAATGAACTGAAATTATTGAAGAACTTTATTAGAAACATATCAAGTCGGTAATTTAGAAAAGCACTTAAATTACTTATTTGTATAATTAAACCACGTTTAAAAATATTTTTCAACAGTTTCCCATTGATAGATCCAACAAGTTCCTTAATTGTTCCACTTGGTCTGATTATTATCAGAGCTATAATAAAATATATGATTGAAACAAGAATTTGGCCATATAAAAGAACTTCAAGATTAAATTTGTTTAGTTGTATTTGAATCACTATGAATATAAGAAGTATTAGGACTTTAAGAGTATTCATGATATTAAATTGATTTATCTTATGAAGTCCTGAAATAATTAACGAAACTGAAGAATTCTGAATAAATAAAAAAAGATATATCAATGAAATAACCATAGTATTAAGTTTAAGAAATCCTAATTCTTTAAATTTCAAGTATACAATTAATGCGCCGAATATCAAAAGAAAAAGTAATATGCTCCAGATTGTATTAAGAAAAAAAACAATGTCCTTGTTTGTTTTTTTTCTTGCAAGAAGTTGGTTCTGAGACTGAAAGAAACCAATATTTGAAAAAAGATATGACGTTGAAACAAGTAACAGAATGTATCTGTAAGTTCCATATAATTCGGGCCCAAAATTACGACTAACAACTACTGAAATTGCAAAAGCAGCAGTGAATGAAAGAATCCTAGAGATAAAAGATATTGATATTTTTTTAGTTAAACTCATACTTCCATAATATGATCTTGCATTGTTTAATAAACAAAGTCTTTATCACAAATCAAATAAATACACAGCATAAGAATTAAACTCTCTCAGTTGTTAGGAAGAAATTCTTCTTATCATTAATGATTCGAATCATTATAGCTAAGATTAGCCAAAAAATAAATGCTATAGGATATCTTGAAATAAACACATCTGTCAAACAAGCAAATAGTAATACAAGTATTGAAATTGCTAATGAAAATAGTAAGTAGTCATTTTTATTTATAACTCGCAAAAATTCAAACACTGTTTTAATAATAATGTAAAAAAATGCGGTAAATCCAAAAACCCCCAATTCAAGTATATAACGTATATAAATATTATGTGGATGTTCGGCATATAACCAAGTCATTGGTATCATTTTTTTATAAATATGACTCCAAGTATTAAATCCTATTCCAAAGAAAAAGTTATTTTTTATAAGGTCAATGCTATTATACCATGCAACAAATCTGATTATTATTGAAGGATCTTCCATTACTCCTATACTTAATCTTTGATGAAATGAAGAAGGAATTATTAATGGTACAAATATTACAAGATACAGAGCATATTTTCGTATCTTTTTAATTTTTATAAACAAAAGGAATAAACCAAAACCTAATGCCAGTAATGACATTCGAGTATATGTAAATATCATTCCAAGTAAGATAAATATTGATATAAATATATAAAATAATCTTGATTGTTGTGTTTTATTATGCATAATTAATCCTAACGAAATAAAAAAAGCCATTAAATAAAAACCATTTATTGTCATAGCTGTAATCCAGAGAGATCCTAAACGTAAAGTGGGATTTATTAATGCCATTATAACACCAACAATTCCTACAAAAGCTGCAACAATAACTATAGTTCTTAATAAAATTAATAAATCATTAAATTGAAAATTAGAGTTCTTTATTATAATAACAAATAAAAGAGGAACTAGAAATACGACGAGAAACATTGAAATCCCCTCGACAAAATCATAAGCTTTAATAAGACTTAAGATAGATGTACAGAACAGTATAAGAAAGGGGTAAAAGAATGGAATTTTAATCTTTGATCTATTGGACAATTGTAATTCAACAATAAAAACACAAATAAGAAATAATATAGCCCCGTATAATGTAATTTCTCTGGGTTTAATATATAGAAGTATAAAACAGATTAGAACGTTTGATGTATTGAAATTTTTAAAAAGAAAAAAAAAGATAAAAAAACTTATAAGTAATACTAACTTTATCAGATAACTAAATTCTTTTTCCTGCATATACACAGAAAAAAGTAACGAAAAAATAATAATAAACAGAATTGAAATAATCGGAAATAGAGTTTTTTTTCGATACATTAATACGATTTTAATTCCTTAACAATTTCTTTTACTCTAATCGCTTTAGTCTTAAAAAATTCCTTGAAAAGAATCATTAATGAACTTGCAATTATTGAACATAAAAAAGCACTGATGCACAATAATGCTCTTTTGGGTTTACTTCTCTTTCCCGCAGGGACTGCTTTATCAATAATTTCAATAGTAGGTAAATCTTTTAACTCATCAATTTTGGCAGATTCGTATTGTGGGTAAAGGAACTCATAAATTTTTTTTTGTATTTCCAAGTTTAACATTATATGAGAATATTGTAAGGAAATATCAGGAATATTATCCATTGATAATAAATATTTGGGGTTCAACTTCCCTGAAATTTGCTCCATTTCCTTAATTTTTGTATTCAGTATACTATTTTTTACTTTTAAATTCTCAATCTTCTGGTTATCTTCAGAATAGAATTTCTTCGAAAACTCTAATTCAATTTCATTTGTTATTTTTTCTGAAACCAGATCTGAATAAAGTGAAATAACCGATTTAGCTTGTTCCTCTAAGTCTATAGTATGATATTTTTTCTGAAACCTATTTAAGTCATAAGATAAAGTATCAATTGTAGCTTTTACTTCAGCTAATCGTGTTTCAATAAATTCTCTTTGCTGTTTACCTTTTGTCATTCTGGAGTTTTTATTATAATTATCTAGTTGTTTCCGATAGTAATTTGCAATTTTAGCTGAAAGGTATTTATCCTTTGTTTCTGCATTAATACTTATTATTCCATTTTCTTCATTTACTCCAAGACTAATGATCTGGTCATTCAGACCTTTAATTGCTGCTTCATAAGATATTAATGTATCAGGTTCATCAATTCGAAAATATTCAATAAGATTAAACTTTTTTACAACATCCAAAGAGAATGTTCTGCTTTCCATGATACCAATAAGTATATTTGCGTCAGATTGTTCGCTCCCCATTACAGATGATGCCAATCCACCTAAAATAGAAGAACTTAAAGAAAATTTACTTTGATCATCACCTGAAGGTATAATCGCTGCAGTTGAAACCCAATATTGAGGAACTAATAAACTATATATAACTGTAACAATACTTACTATTAATGTAGTTATAATTATAAATTTCTTATTCTTTGCTAATATCAACAATATATCCAACATATCAATCTCTTTTGTTTTCATATATTTTCCTTAATCTTTAATTTTATTATTCCTGATTCTATTTCTCTGTCAACCGAAAATCTGTTTTATTTATCATACTTCGTCTTCACTCCCACCCTTTTACATTCATCATAGATCGGGCAGGAACCACATTTAGGATTCCTGGGAGTGCAATGGTTCTGACCAAAAGCCACAATATATGAATTGTAATTTATCCAATATTTTTCTGGTAATTTTTCCCTCAAAGCCATCTCTGTTTCATACGGAGACTTCGTTTTTATATAACCGAGACGATTCGAAATACGGTGTACATGTGTGTCAACACAAATTGCTGGTTTTTTAAAAGCAATAGTTCGAACCAGGTTTGCCGTTTTGCGTCCAACACCCAGTAGTTGAACAAGATCATCAATATCTTCGGGTATTTGATTATTAAATTTATCTTTCAGCACTTTGGGAAGTTCCTTTAGATGTTTTGCTTTGTTGTGAAAGAATCCCACTGGATATATAAGTTCCTCAATTTCTTCGATAGTATATTTCTCTATATCTTTGGGTTTATGAATGATTTCAAAAAGTCTTTTAACAACTTCAGAAGTAGTTTCATCTTTAGTTCGTGCACTGAGAATTGTCGCAATTAGAATCTTAAAAGGATCTTTTGTTTGTGCTTCAACAATATCGATAATAGGAGCTTTAAATTTCTTGAATTCTTGTTCTAGAGCTTTATAAATTTTATCTATATCTGGCATATAACCTTCTTAATTATGGTCGGGATGACTGGATTTGAACCAGCGACCTTTCGCCCCCCAGACGAACGCGCTAACCGACCTGCGCCACATCCCGACTTGAGACACACTTGAAAAATAAAGTTCTAATGACAAGGTTTTTTTGAAATTCAGAAATTGACATAATTTTCCATAACTTAAATTTAGTCTTCGAGGTTTGTATGAGCTTGGTTTCGCTATCAAATATATCACATAACTTTGGTGGAGATGATATATTTGAAAATATCAGTTTTACCATTGAAAAAAACAGCAAAATTGGGCTGGTTGGAAAAAATGGTTCAGGTAAAAGTACTTTATTCAATTTAATCTCAAAGAAGATTATCCCTTCAAAAGGTGATGTGCACATAGCAAAAAACAGAAAAATAGCCTATTTAATTCAAGAACCTGTCCTCAATGATAAACAAACACTTCACGAATGTGTTTTAGAATCAAACAAGACTTTTATTGAATTGAGTTCTAAATTGAAAAAAGTAGAACTTGAACTTTCAAAAGAACACTCTGAGAAAAATCTGAATGAATTCGTAAAACATCAACAAGAATTCGAACTCATTGATGGATACAATTACGAAACCGAAATTAAATTAGTTTTAACTCACTTAAACTTCCCCAAAAAGCTCTGGGATCAAAAGATAAATAAATTCAGTGGTGGTGAAAGGACACGAATTCAATTGGCTAAAGTACTTCTTCAACCGTACGATATTCTTCTAATGGACGAGCCAACAAACCATCTGGATATGGAAATGATCTACTGGTTGGAAGCTTACCTGAAAAAAATAGATAAACCCTATGTCATCATTTCACATGACCGTCATTTTCTGGATAAAACAGTAACGAAAATTATTGAAATAAA
>JAGLWO010000165.1 GCA_023133395.1 Candidatus Cloacimonadota bacterium
CCGGTCGCAGCCCTGCAACAACGATAAGCTTTCAGATTCCAGAGAATGGTGAAGTAAATCTTTCTATTTACAACATCAAAGGACAAAAAATTAAAACAATTGTAAATGAAAGATTGGAACAAGGTTTGCATCAAATTATCTGGGATGGTAAAAATGATAATAATCAATATGTTGCTTCAGGAGTTTACTTCTACAAACTGAAAGTGGATAATAAAAATATCGCAATTAAAAAGTGTTTGTTATTGAAATGATGTAACTCATCCGGCATCTGTCGGATTGAGAAAAAGTCGCAAAGCAGACCCGGTTGAATAGCTTCGCATTCTACGGGTTAAAAGCTATTGCGTTACAGGAAATCTATTGAAGTTACCTACTTCAAATTGGAGTTCGTTATGAAATACATTCTGATATTATTATTTATTATTTTTCCTCTAATTAATTTCGCTCTTATAATAAACATACCAGACGACCAGCCAACAATTCAGGCAGGAATTAACGTTGCTGTTGATAGCGATACTGTGCTTGTCCATCCTGGAACTTATTTTGAGAATATCAATTATAATGGTAAAAACATTACTGTTGCTTCCTTATTCCTGACCACTCAAGATACAATTTATATTTCACAAACAATCATTGACGGAGATCAGGATGATACAGTAGTAAGATTCGAAAGTGGAGAAGATTCGACTGCTATTTTGACAGGATTTACAATTATAAATGGTTATGCTCTATCAGGTTATACGCCAGATGGTAGTGGTGGTGGAATTTTTATAGACAATTCTAACCCTATTTTGGAGCATATTATAATACAAGGAAATTCAGCAAGATATTACGGTGGTGGAATTTACTGTAAAGAATCCAGTCCAAATTTAGAAAATGTTACCATAAGTGAAAATACGGCAGGTATTTATGGCGGTGGAATTTGCTGTTGGGATAATTCTAATCCAAGTTTTTCTAATGTTACAATAAGCAAAAATACTGCTACTGGCTGGGCTGGTGGTGGAATTTTCTGTTATGATAATTCAAGTGTTATTTTTAATCCGGGAAATCGATGTAATATCTTTTTAAATTCAGCTCCTTCAGGAACAGATTTATATACTGAGTATAATTGTCCAATTATAAATGTCATTGTTGATACCTTTACAGTTTTAGAACCAAATGACTATTTTGCTTATCCAGTTGATAACTTTACATTTGATATTCTTAATGAAAAATTAGAACCGGTGAATGAAGATTTGTTTGTGAGTCCCACAGGTTCTAATGATAACACGGGTTTATCCCCGGATGACCCGCTTCTTACAATTTATTACGCTTTACTAAAAATGATAGCTTCCGAAGAAGACCCTCATACAATTCATTTAGCAAATGGAACATATTCTCCTTCTCAAACTGGTGAAATTTATCCATTAGTTTGTAAAAATTATGTTATTCTTCAAGGAGAAGATCAGGATTCTACAATTTTAGATGGTGAGGGATTAAATCGTATTTTACACTGTCCTTATGAATATAGTTCTATAGTAGAAAACATTACTATTAAGAATGGATATGCAATAGATGGTGGTGGTATTTATTGTGATTATTACAGTAATCCTAGTTTTAATAATATTTTGATTTCTAACAATCATGCATCTCATCGAGGAGGTGGAATTTGCTGTCATGAACTTTCACATACAGATTTAACGAATGTGACTATTAGTGGGAATTCAGCAGGATATGGTGGTGGAATTGCCAAAGGTAATTGTTGTTATCCTTCCAGTATTAATTTAGCGAATGTAACAATAAAAAATAATAATGCAACTTACGGGGGGGGGATTTACTGGGAAGGATTAGAATTGTATTTTAATCCTACAAACAGATGTAATATATACTCAAATTCATCTTCTAATCTTGGAAATGATTTATATTTCGAATATGTTTATTCATATATAATACCTGTGATAGTCGATACTTTTACTGTTTTTTACCCAAATGAAATTCATGCTTATCCTATTGATAATTTTTCTTTTAATATTCTACATTCGTATGGAAACAATCAAGTAAATGGTGATCTTTATGTAGCAGTTGATGGTGATGATTCAAACTCCGGCGTTACACCGGATGACCCATTGCAGACAATACAATGTGCACTCAATATAATCTACGCTGATAGTTTGCATCCTCGTTCCATATATGTATCAGCTGGAGTTTATAGTTCATCTACTAACGGGGAATCCTTTCCGATACAAATTCATCAAGGATCAAATTATGTCTCCTTAATTGGTGCAGAAAATGAGGAAACTATTTTAGATGCGAATGATCAAAGTCGTGTATTTACAATTAATGATCTAGCAGAATCTACAATTAAAAATTTGAGAATTATAAACGGAACCGCTTCAAGCGGCGGTGGGATTTTTCTTAATAATTCCAGCCCAACCTTTGAAAAAATAACAGTTACAAATAATTCAGCAAGTGATTATGGAGGAGGTATATTCTGCTCTAAATATTCCAATCCGGAATTTATTAATACCACGATCAGTGAAAATTCTGCTGATTCTAATGGTGGTGGAATTTATTGTTCATATTCAAACCCGAATTTAGTAAATTGTATTTTATGGAATGATTCACCTGATGAAATTTATGTTTCTACTTCATCATCAGTTCAGGTTTTATATTCAAATATTCAAGGTGGTTGGGAAGGTGAAGGCAATATAGATGCAGATCCATTATTTGCAGACCCGCAAAATGGAAATTTTCATCTAACCTGGGCTAACTTCCCAATACCCGATTCTACAATGTCACCCTGTATAGATGCAGGCGACCCTGCTTCACCGCTTGATCCGGACAGCACAATTGCAGATATGGGTGCATTTTATTTTGACCAAAATCAACAGGAAGTAGATGATATATCAATTGCACCAATGAGTTGTAATCTTTACCAGAACTTTCCTAACCCCTTCAAACCGTCAGGAGCCG
>JAGLWO010000166.1 GCA_023133395.1 Candidatus Cloacimonadota bacterium
CTTCCTACTTTTATAACCATTGTTACATCATCGAACGGAAAATCTTCCCAAACACCTTTTTTCTTAAAACAATACTTCCTGATAACTTCAAGATTCATTGCTTACTCCATATTTTTTTTAATAGAAATTAAATGTTTTTTCAGAACAAAATGAGCTATAATTCCTGCGATCAGGTAGGCTAAAGCTATTCCTGAGAATATCCCTTTAATACCAAACAAGTATGAACCCAGGTATGCTAACGGGATATAAAGAATAAACATTTGTGTGATTATTAATCCTGCAGCTTGCAGCGGTTTACGAAGAACATTTAAAGATGTGTTGCATATTAATAAGATTCCTTGAAGTCCGTATCCAATGGGAACAATGGATAGATACAGTATGATTGTCGAGATTACATCCGGGTCTTTATTGAATATGCTTGCGATAGGACGAGAAGATAAAACAAGTATTATGAACATAATTGCACCCCAGAGTATAGCAAATCTTTTACTGAATATTATTCCTTTTTCAACTCGATTATATTTTTTTGCACCAATGTTTTGTCCAACAAAAGGACCGAAAACCGATGATAATGCCCGTATTACAGCTAAAGCGAAAAACTCTATACGGGAAGCAACTCCAAATCCGGCAACTGCTTTAGGACCATATCCTGCAATTATACTGGTAATCACACCAATGGATAAGGGAGTTATAATTCTGGCACCAGCAATAGGAACACCGATGAATAAGATAGATTTCCATGATTGGAGAATTCTATTGAATTTTGGTAATATAAAGGATATCATCTTATCACGAATAGCCAGAACCCACAAAGCAACTGAAAAAGTAATAAACCTGGCAATAACAGTGGAAATTGCAGCACCGGCAATCCCGAGTTTTGGAAAAGGACCAATACCAAATATTAGAAGCGGGTCCATTATGAAATTAACTGTTACAGCAACCATCATAATCGCACTGGGTGTTTTTGTGTCTCCTGTTGCCCTGATAGCATTATTCCCGACCATTGGAACTACGACAAAGGGCATTCCAGCATACCAGATGCTCATATATTTTTTAATTAAAGGTAAAATTATGGGTGTAGCTCCAAGTATCTTAAATAAAGGTTCGATTGTAAGAAAACCTATGATAACGAAACACAGAACGACAAGTAGAGCGAGAAGTAAGCCGTCAGTTGTGAGTCGTTGAACTTTATAATGATCTCCCTCTCCAATAGCTCGAGAAATAACAGCAGAGGTTCCCATACCCAGTCCTAATGCTATACTGACAACTACTAGAATAACAGGAAAAGTGAAGCTAAGAGCAGCAAGTTCGTTTGTACCGAGTTTCCCAACATAAAAAGTATCCACCAGGTTGAATGCAACCATACTCATCATAGCAAATATCATGGGTATAGTCAGGTTTATAATAGTTTTTCCGACCGGTCCTTCGATGAGTTTTGCTTTTTTTATTACTCTCTCAGCCAATACATTTCCTTTTGTCTTTTTTTATTGGGAAAGTTTATATTTTTATTTTGGAAGTCAATCTTAAAAAAAAATATTCGGGTTTTTGGGTGATTTAATTCAGTGTATCAAATCGCTTGACTCTTGAATTTATAAATAACTTTTTTTGTGATAAGATAAAAAGTGAATTAAGGAATAATAATGCATGATGATATTAAACAAAATGCAGGAAAGTATGAAACAATTTAAAAGACCACCCAAAAGATATCAACCGAAGGGGCTTTCGATTCTCTATGAAGATCGGGATATCCTGGTTGTGGATAAGGTGAGCGGTCTTTTGACAGTGAGTAATGGGAAAGTCAGAGACAATACAGCTTATTATCTCTTGAATGAATA
>JAGLWO010000167.1 GCA_023133395.1 Candidatus Cloacimonadota bacterium
TTCGATCAGAAATTATAATACCGTTATTATCATTAAGCCTGTCAACTGAATCATGACAGGAGCTATGATATTTTCCTATTATAGTTGGAGTACTATAAAATGCGGGTTCAAGAGGATTATGACCACCAAAATTATAAAAACTTCCACCAACTACCGCCACATCAGCAAGTGCATAAAACATATTAAGAACTCCCATTTCATCGACAATAAGTACCTTACTGGTTATTTTTAACTCAGAATACATCTTATAATCAAAGTCCTTAAATATCTCTTTTATTTCCGGTAATCTGTGCAGGTGACGGGGAACAACTATTACTTTGAAGTTATAAATTTCCTTTCCAAGGGATGAAAAAACGTTTTTGAGAAGCTTCTCCTCTCCCGGACGACTACTTCCCCAAACCAATATAAAATCGTCTTCAGAATAGCCCAATTCTTTTCTAAGCTTGTTCTTTTTATAAGAAGGAAGATTAATGCAGAATTTCAAATTATGAGTATCTACCACATTATTGAATCTAAAACCAATAAATCTCTTAGTATCCTTATCGGATTGTGCATTCACAGCAACAATCGACTTCCAGATAGGTTTCCAGAAAAATTTAAAACGTCTATACCCGGGGAAAGATTTATCGGAAAGTCTCCCATTTATCAGAATAATGGGTATCTTTCTTTTTTTTGCGATATGGAGCATATTGGGCCAGAATTCAGTTTCCACCAGGATTATCAATTCAGGATTGATACTGTTAAAAACTCGCTTCATTACAAAATCTATATCAATAGGGAAGAAGAATGCGGTTAATTTGGGGCTGATCTTTCTGGCGATATCCTGTCCGGTAGCTGTCGTGGTAGATAAAACGAAATCCTTTTGTGGATATTTGTTTAACAGTTCATTTATCAAGGTTTTTATAGCATTAACCTCTCCTACAGAAGCAGCATGAATCCAGATAGACTTTTCAAATTTATTTATTAAGTGACCAAGTCTTTCTTTTCTTTCCCTGCCTTTGAGTCTGAATAAAATAAATGGATAACTGAGATAAAAAATCAAGTTTGTCATTAATTTATAAATTATCATTTATCCCTCGATCAACTCAAAATATACATCATCATCAACTTTACTAACTAAAACTTTCACTTTATCTGTCAATTTATAAATTTTTCCTTTTCGTCTTCCAATTAATCTCATCTG
>JAGLWO010000168.1 GCA_023133395.1 Candidatus Cloacimonadota bacterium
AGAATGGCGAATCATAAATTCAGATAAAAAGAATGATTATTTTTTTCGAGGTAAAGTAATAGACAATGCTGCTCACTGTGAAGACCGATGTAAGGCAGGTGAGATAGTTATTGATGAACTACTTAAAAAAGTTATAAGTTCCTCAACATCAAAAATAGAAAAAGAATATTTTCTAATTGGTTCCATAAATACAGAAACTTTAAAACCATTAAAAAAGCAAGCTATACGTAAATATGACTTACATCCTTTCATTCCAAAATCCATTTTAACTCTATATTCAAGGGGTGAATTCAGGAGTGTGATCTCATGTTTTATCTCTTTTGAGGAAAAGGAAGGATTTCATAAAGGCTTGGCAGAAATCATTTCTCTTGCTGAAGATTATGGAGGTTATTTCAATAAAATTGATTTTAGTGATAAAGGTGGTGTAGTTCTGGTTTTGTTTGGTGCTCCTATTACTAAAGAGAAGATGGAAATCCGTGCCTGCAGTTTTACCTTATCAGTTATGGAGATTGATAATTTCAATTGTAGAATTGGTTTAAGCTATGGAGTTGCATTCGCAGGATTTGTTGGAAGTAAAAAGCGCGAGGAATATACTTCTCTTGGAATGTCGGTTAATCTTGCTTCCAGATTTATGATGAAAGCTCGATGGAAGGAGATTTTCATTGATAAAATTATTTTTGAAAAGGTGAAAGAGAATTTTGATGTTTCATTTAAAGATAATTTCAAGTTAAAAGGATTTACTCAAAAAATTTCAACATATCAATTAAATAAAAAAATTGAACTCGTAAAAAGAGCAGGTTTCGAAGGAAAGCTTTTTGGTAGAGAAACAGAACAGAAAAAAATAAAAAGTTTGATAAACAAAATAAATACAAATAAATTTGGTGGTATCATTTATAATGAAGGCTCTGCAGGAATTGGAAAAAGCAGACTGATTCATGAAATAAAGCAATCATTCCCTTCAAATGAATATCACTGGATTTACATGACCTGTGATGCAATTTTGAGAAAAAGCTTCAATCCTGTTAAATTCTTTCTCTCCAACTTATTTATTCAATCAGAACAAAACACTACTGAAACTAACAGGTTAAATTTCGAGGAAAAAATCAGGATGCTTTCTTTTTTCATACAAGATAAAAAAATACAAAAAGAACTCAACAGGACAAAATCCTTTCTGGGAGCTTTATTAAGTCTTTTTTGGGAGGATTCTTTATTCAGCCAATTGGACCCAAAATCGAGATATTTGAACACCCTCTATGCTTTAACGAACCTGGTAAAACTTCTTTCTTTGGAAAAACCCGTAATTATCGAATTTGAGGACGCGAACTGGATAGATAATGATACATTAAGTTTCCTGGAAGTCTTAACACCAAATATAGAAAATTTTCCGATAGTAATTATTGCTTCCTGTCGTTTTAATGATGATGAATCTTCTTTCAGTTTTAATTTACAGGATGTAGAGGAGAGCAGGATCACGCTTCGTCCTCTTGATAAAAATTCTGCAAAATTTTTAATTGAAGAGAAATTGAATAAAGATGCATTGATATTCCAGGAAATACC
>JAGLWO010000169.1 GCA_023133395.1 Candidatus Cloacimonadota bacterium
TATTACCCGTTGCAGGTGCACTTCTTCTACTTTCAACTTTACATCTGGCTAAATTGATCGGTACATTACATGGAATGTTTGCTAAATTGATGCTGGTGAAAAAGTAAAAATTAAGTAAAGAATTAAGAAGCGGACTCGACTTCACAGAAGCAAAGTGACGGTGGAGTTGAGAACGATACTACAAATTGCAATTAAGAATAAAAAAACCTTCGATCAGTGATCGAAGGTTTTTTTCACTAATAGCCAACAAGCTAAGTGCTAACGTCTATTTCCCTTTTTCCTTCAGGATTTCTTCTTCAATGCTTTTTGGAAGTGATCTGTATTCACTGAATTCCATAGTGAAATCTACTTTACCCTGAGTTACTGATCTGAATTGAGTAGCAAGTCCAAAAGTTTCAGAGAGTGGCATTTCCGAATCGATACGTGTGAAATTGTCGTCTATCACAGTATCTGAAACAAGTCCTCTATTCTGGTTAATTATTGCCATGATATTCCCACGGAATTCAGATGGGATTTCCACAGAAACCTTCATTACAGGCTCCAGGATAATTGGTTTAGCTTTATGGTAATTCTTTTTGAAAGCAGCTCTGGTTGCGATTTCAAATGCAAGTTGCGAGGAATCAACAGCATGGAAATCACCATCATCTAAAGTCATTTTTACACCAACAACCGGGAATCCGGCAAGTTCTCCTTTTTGCAATACAGAGAAAAATCCTTTTTCACAAGCGGGAATGAATTGACTGGGAATATTACCACCACGCACCTTATCTTTAAAAATATTCTCATCTTTTCCGGAATGAGTTAAAATACCCTTAACCCGCGCAAATTGACCACGTCCACCGGATTGCTTTTTATGAATATAATCAAATTCAATTGCCTTGGTAATGGTTTCCCGATACGAAACTTGAGGTTCACAAGCTTCCAGATTAACACCATATTCTCTTCTCATCCTTTCAATATACACATTTAAATGCAGTTCGCCCATACCGAGGACTATTGTTTCGTTGGTTTCTTCATCAACATAAGCTTTAAAAGTAGGATCTTCTTTAGTAAATCTTGCCAGGGCTTTGGAAAGATTATCCTGATCTTTACTATCTTTAACACTTAACGCAAGAGATATAATGGGTTTTGGAACATAGGATTCACGCATTGTGTAGTTGTTTTTGCTACCATTAAATGTATCTCCCAATGCACAGTCAACTCCAAACAGAGCCACAATGTCACCTGCACTTGCACTCGTAATATCTTCCATATTATCAGCATGCATTTTCACAAGTCGTCCTACTTTTATTTTATTTCCTGTTCTGGCATTTCTCAGATCAGATCCTTTAGATATTGTACCCTGATAGATACGCAAATATGTAAGTTGACCATATTGTTGATTTTCCAATTTGAATGCCAGTGCAACAGTTGGCAAATCAGGATCGGATATAAGTTTTATGTTTCTCATTTCATTGTCTTTATCACGAGCAATATTTTCAATTTCTGTTGGATCTGGAAGATATCGAACAACAGCATCCAGAAGCAATTGAACACCTTTGTTCTTAAATGCGGAGCCAATGAAAACAGGTGTTATTTCCATAGCTATTGTAGCTTTCCTTACGGCTTCGATGATCATCTCTTCAGTTTCATTTCCTTCTAAAAAAGTTTCTGCCAGATCATCGCTGAACATAGAAATAGTATCGATCATCTCTTCGCGCATTTCCTCTGTTTTATCTAAATATTCAGAAGGGATCTCAGTTTCCTTTACTTGTTCACCTTTGGGTCCTATAAAGTATCTTGCTTTTCGGGAAATGAGGTCGATAATGCCTTCAAAGTTTTCTTCCAGTCCAATTGGGATCTGCATTAAAACAGCATTGTGATCCAGCTTCTCACGCAGTTGATCTCTAACCTTTTCCGGATCAGCTCCGACTCTATCCAATTTATTTATGAACGCAATGTGGGGAACTTTGTATCTCTTTAATTGTCTATCGACTGTAATCGATTGTGATTGAACTCCACTAACACCACAAAGAACAAGAACTGCACCATCCAATACGCGAAGTGCATTTTCTACTTCGATCGTGAAATCCACGTGTCCGGGTGTATCGATAACGTTAAGGTAATGATCTTTCCATCTTACATTTGTGGTAGCGGATGCGATGGTGATCCCTCGTTCTTTTTCCAGTTCCATAGAATCCATGGTTGCTCCCACTCCGTCTTTTCCTCGAACTTCTCCGATCCTGTATATTTTATTGCAATAATATAATATTCGTTCTGTTAATGTTGTCTTGCCTGAATCTATGTGAGCACTAATGCCGATATTTCTAAATTTCTTTATATCCATTATATTTTCTCTTTTCTTCTCAATATCAATTATTCATTTGAAATTTATCAAACTGCAAAATAAATATTTATAGAATTAATAATATAATTTATTAATCATTAAAGTCATAAATTCTATGATGGTTTATTGTTCAAGGAAAATTTTGAAGATCAGGATCGAAAAGATTTTCTCACCCGAGCTCAGAGTAGTTATTTCCAAAATCTCGAACCCATAAACTAAGATATAATATCCGGGTTTCAAGGCTCAGCCGTGATAGAATCATTATTTTACAGGTAATCAGGTTAATTTCTTTACTCTTTTCAATAGCATTATTGACACATTT
>JAGLWO010000017.1 GCA_023133395.1 Candidatus Cloacimonadota bacterium
AAGAGAGATTCAATAAAGAGGAATAAATGAAAAATACATATATTCCATTTCAGATGAAAGTAAAAAAGATCTATACTGAAAGTCCTGATAGAACATTAAAGACTTTTGATTTATCATATTTAAATAAAGAAGATAAATTTGGTTTTTTGCCGGGTCAATTCTGTGAATTTTCCATTCTGGGAAAAGGTGAATCTCCTTTTGGGATCGCTTCTTCTCCTACTGAAGAGGATATTTTAAAATTCACGGTAAACCGTACTGGTTCTGTTACGAACGAAATTCACTATCTTCAGGAAGACGATATTGTTGGAATTCGAGGTCCACTCGGAAACTGGTATCCGATTGAGAAGTTCAAAGGACAGGATGTAGTGATCATTGGTGGTGGATTTGCCTTCACAACATTGCGTTCGCTCCTTATTTATATGCTTGGTAATCGTGAAGATTACGGAAAGATAACAGTTATTTACGGTGCCAGGAATCCCGATCTGTTCATTTATAAAGATGAAATAAAAGAATGGGGAAAACGCGATGATCTCACTTTGCATCTTACAATTGATAACCCGGTTAAAGGATGGGATAAACTTACTGGATTTGTACCAACTGTAACCAAAGAAGTTTCTCTCGATTCAACTTCATGGTGTGTTGTATGCGGGCCTCCGATAATGATAAAATACACTCTTCCGGTTCTCACTGAACTTGGTTTTCCCGATGAGAAAATTTATACCTCTTTGGAAAGGCGAATGAAATGTGGAATTGGGAAATGCGGTAGATGTAATATTGGTTCAAAGTATGTTTGTATTGATGGTCCTGTGTTTTCATATGAAGAAATAAAAAAAATTCCGGAAGCGTTGTAGAATTTAATATTTAATATTGAAAATTGAATATTAAATAAAGAAATTATGAATAAAGAAGAATTATTAGAAAGAACAAAAAAGTTTGCGCATCGATGTGTTAAATTAGCATTATCGTTGCAAAAAACAACATTAGGAAATCATATCGCAAAGCAGTTAATAAGATGCTCGACATCGGTAGCAGCTAATTATAGAGCAGTTTGTTTGGCTCAATCAAAAGCGAGTTTTACAGCAAAAATCAGTATCGTTTTGGAAGAAGCTGATGAATCTGCATTTTGGTTGGAATTTATAATTGAAGAAAAATTAGTTAAAGAAAAATTAATATCTTCCTTACTTGAAGAAGCAAAGGAATTAACGGCAATGTTTTTCTCATCAAGAAAAACTGCTATTGCGAAATAATGTTCAATGTTCAATTTTCAATATTAAATTTATAGGAGAAATAG
>JAGLWO010000170.1 GCA_023133395.1 Candidatus Cloacimonadota bacterium
ATTCCAGATAGCAGAATGTTCTCCAACTGGGAGTATTTCATTAACGAGTGCTCTTACTTTTTGACATTAATGCCGGTGTGACACGCCTATTAGCGGAATTGTCATAGTCCCTTTAAATAAATTTCTACTGAATTCATACCCAAATCTTCTAGTAAATCATAAGTCAATCAGTAATAGGTAGTATATCCCCGCTTTCCGACATAAATATCGATTCACCATTCGGGAAGTTCATACTTATGTTATCGCCCTCGGTGTAAATCGTTCCAGCCATTGTCTGAGTTAGTTGTCCTTCACTGGGTAATTTGAACGTATCACCCAGCTGTGCACCGGATGCTGGTGCTTGTATCTCTGCCAACATAGGATTCTGAACAAGCATTTGAATTGTCGTGTCAAGCAAAAAGGGCGGCAATTGACTTAACAACATCACCCCATATTGCATTCCAATAATCGCAGTTTGCATTGCAGGGAGAACACGTGGGGGCACTCCTATACTCAAGATTTTCAAAATCCTCATCTCCTCTTCTAAACTGCTAACACCTGGTGGTAAAAGGTTCACGTATTTGATTAATGCACTTCTTAATAAAATTGCATCATCTAAGAATCCGTAGCCACCGGGTGCATCATCTGGAATAAGATCTCTCGGTTTTACCAGAAGCGCTAGGCTACCAACAAGGGCACACCGTAACGCTGGATTTGTCCTTTCATCATTAATTATGGATACCATCGTTTTAACAATCTCTGGTATTTCCTTTATTTTCGAAAGTATTCCCGCGGCTATTGCCTGCTCAACAATTTCTATAGCTTCTTCCTTGGTTCCTTTTTGCTTCATATTATTGCGCAAGGATTTCCAGTATCCAGGACTTACTCTTTTTAGTTCCTTTAATAATACTGGTGCCTCTTTTTTAAAATCCAACGCGTCTATGTGAGACACCACCTGATCGAGTAGTTCATAAAGCATATTAACCTCCTCTCTTAGGAAATAATTCTAAGGTTCTCTTTCCGAAGAATTCTATTTTGAAACTACAAATGCCAGAAATAACATTTTAGAGACGGCTTAAAATATCATATCCTGCTTAATTAAGCAGGATATGAGCAAGTTTACGATATTAATCTTTCTTTTTCGTAGTAATTTATCATAGAATAATCTCTATACACAAAGTTAGAAAAGATAATTTAAAATTATTTGTCAAATATTTTATTAAAACAAAAATTAATTACATTTCTATATGCTACAAATTTTTCATTTTATATTTCCTTTTTTCAGAAATAAAAAAATCAGCCAATAGCTAAAAAAAAGAGGGCATCACCCTCTTCGGGATAGCGGGAATAATCCCACTTTGAGCCTTCCCATTTTTACCCCACAGCTAATGCTAGTTCATTATCTTTGGTATTTACTAAAAAGTAAGTATAAAAAAGCCACTGAATTTCTCCAGTGGCTAATATAACAAGTTACAAACTACTTCAATAAAATCATCTTCTTAACTTTCTGAAAATCACCTGCTTTCAGTTTGTAGAAATAGATGCCAGAACTGACTCGATTGCCATTGGAGTCTTTGCCGTTCCAGATAGCAGAATGTTCTCCTGCTGGGAGTACTTCATTAACAAGTGTTTTTATTTTCTGCCCTTTGATGTTATAGATTTTGACCACTATATTAGTTTCTTGGGGAATGGAATATTGAATTTTTGTTTCGGGATTGAATGGGTTGGGATAGTTTGTCATTTGAATTGCAGAATAATCTATAAGAATGTTATTTGCTAATGTACCAGTTGGAACGTGAAGAATATCAAAAGAAAAATTCTCTATAGGATATGCGTGAGTTTCAGTTGGGTAATACACTGAAAATGTATCAACATAAACATCTACAACATGCGAATATGCATAGGTTCGATATATTTCTTTTCCAAGGTTAGGAGATGTGTTTGAGAAAATATTGCATCTATTTGAAGAGCTAAAATATAATTCGAATCCTCCCCAATAAATTCCACCTCCATAAGTAGCACTGTTATTTTTTATTGTTACATTTGCAAGACTAATATCGGAAGGATAACCACCACCATAGCCAGAAGAGATACCACCTCCATAATAAGCAAAATTATTATGAATTGTAACATTTCTTAAGGTTGCACCTCCTTCATTACAAAAAATACCACCTCCACTATCACAAGCAGTATTCCAAGCAATAATTACATTCTCAATGATAGGATTAGTATAATAGCTACAGAATATTCCACCTCCGCAATCTTCATAATAATTTGAATTGCCTTGAGCATATCCATTTGTAATAGTAAATCCACATAAGACAGCTTCTGAATTCTCTTCATTCTCAAAAGTAACTACACTCCCATCATCATTCCCATCAATAATTGTCTGAGAAATATAGCTTGTATCCAAAGTAGTTAAGAATAAAGAAGCGACAGTTATAAGTTTTCCATTATAATTTATGTTCTCCACATAAGTTCCGGGCTGTACAAGCACAGTGTCACTGTTGACTGCATAACCAATTCCACCCTGTATTGTTGACACGTCTGCAGGTACATTAATAATGGTGGCATGCAGAAAAGACGATAAAAGAATAAAGATAAAAAAAATGGTTTTCATAAAACCCTCCTTTTTTGAATAGTTAAGAATCAACGATTTAAGAATTACAAGTCAAATACAATTTTCCATAAGATGAGTATCAGCATTCAATTTCAATGTGACGAGATGAACATAAATTACAGTGAGAAGCACTTCTCTTATTTCTATGTAAGAAAGGAATTATATATTATTTTTTGTCAAATACTTTAAAAAACAAAATAATTATGATAATTTTAAAAATGTAGTTTTATATTATTTCGAAAAGATAACGCAAAATAGATACGTTTATTATCAACTGAACGGGGTTTATGAAGGAAAAAGGAAGCCAGACGGCTTCCCTTTATTTCAGTAGTATCATCTTCCTAACTTTATGGTAATCACCTGCTTGCAATTTATAGAAATAGATTCCTGAACTGACTCGATTGCCGTTGGAGTCTCTGCCATTCCAGATAACAGAATGATTACCTGCTGGAAGCACTTCATTCACAAGTGTCTTCACTTTTTGTCCTTTGATGTTATAGATTATAAGTTCTACCTCACTGTCTTCTGAAAGCTGATAGTTAATCGTTGTTTCTGGGTTGAATGGGTTGGGAAAGTTAGAAAGTCTGAAAATATTAGATATAATTTCATCCTCTACTTTTCCCACCCCAGGAAGTTCTACATTTAATACAACTGCCCACCCATCAAGACCAGGTCCCTCATAAGAACAGAGATAATGAGCATCATCTATCTTGCATAAATAAGGATAATCTGCCCTCATTTCATCAAACTCAAAAGGTGTTTCTTTACTAATTGACCAATCAATGGGATCTACAGTTAGAACAACTGCATATCCATCAGCGTCTTCACCTTTATAAGCACAAAGAAAATGAGTGCTATCTATCTTTGATAAGTTAGGCTCACCACCAAGTTCTTCATCATACTCAAAAGGTGTTTCCATGCTAATTGACCAGTCATTAGTGTTTACAGTTAGTATTACTGCCCAACCATCGGAATCAGGACCTTGATAAGTACAGAGAAAGTGAGTGTCGTCGATCCTTGATAAGAAAGAATAAGCATCACAATCTGTCGCAAATGAAAAAGGTGCCATAGGGGTGGTAACTGTCCAATTGTTGGGATCTACAACTAATACCACGGCTCTACCACCATAAATATAACCTTGAGAAGGATAAACACATAAATGATGGGTATCATCTATTCTGGATAACATGAAATCATATCCACTTTCTGGCTCAAAAATATATTCCGTTCCATAAGTAATTGACCAGGCATCAAGAATAACAGTAAAAATTCCAGCTTTTCCGGTTACATCCCACATATTATGAACACCGAGATAATGAGTATCATCTATTTTGGATAAAGCATTATAATATCCAAATTCATCATCATACATGATAGTCGTTTCTGTGGTGATGGACCAATCTGCAAAATCTATGCTAAATATAGATGCATAGGCTTCCTCATAACCACCACAATAAGTAAGGAGATAATGAGTTGTATCTATTCTGGATAATCCCATATAATCCCCATCCTCATCATATTGATAAGATGTTTCAGTGGTAATTGACCAATCATCAGGATCTACAGTTAGTATCACTACCATGCCAGTATAACCCGCATAAAGACAAAGATAATGGAAGTCATCTATTGGGGACATAATATTGTTCCTCCCACCCTTTTCTTCATCATATTCGTGAGGTGTACCCATTGTAATATCATAAGGGTCGCTCATGCAAATCTGTGGAAATACAAATATTGTTAGGATCAATGCTGCCATGACAGTAATATTGATTTTCTTTTTACCCAATCTGAATTGATTTCTCCCGCCACAAGTAGGTCCGATTTGGATATTTCTTTTTAACATTTTTTCTTTTTTCATATTAACCTCCATTTATTTCAATAGTACCATCTTCCTAACTTCCCTATAATCCCCTGCTCTTAATTTATAGAAATAAATCCCTGAACCAACTCGATTACCATTGGAGTCATTGCCATTCCAGATAGCAGAATGTTCTCCTGCTGGAAGCACTTCATTAACAAGTGTATTTACTTTTTGTCCTTTGATGTTATAAATTGAAAGGTTTACTTTACCGTTCTCTGAAAGTTCGTAGCTTATCGTTGTCTCTGGGTTAAACGGGTTGGGGTAATTAAAGCCAAGGA
>JAGLWO010000171.1 GCA_023133395.1 Candidatus Cloacimonadota bacterium
AAAAACCCCCTGTTCATCTCAACTCCAATCTTGTTATCCTGAGTTAACATCTTTTATTCTCCCTGCTTACTATCTGATACACAAATACTGTATGGCACACAGTATGTCAACAAAAAAAATATTTTTTTACAGTATACTCTGGAGAATGGTCGCTTCGCTCTGCTGAACTCCTGTCTGTTCAAGCGGAATGATTGAACCAGCGAAGGTTTTAGCCGGGATTTTTCGTCAAGGTTTTGGAATAATATGAGGATTTGTTATTTAGGTATAACGCCTGCGTGAGTGATGAGAAACCTGTATAATATGAACAGTCAAAAATGACGTTTTACAGACCTCACGCTGTTAAAAGTTAAAAAGGTCCCTGCGGTTTCGCATCCACTCCACGCTATGGTTAGATTTTTTCTTTGTTCTTTTGAATTATCTTCATACTGTATTAATTCATGAAGGACGATACTAGCTCAACATGATCACGATAAATACGATATTCATTCATGGTTTTGAATGAGTATGATTTTGATCCGATTTCACATGTATATAACATACTAAGATTAATTGACATGGGCTTGGTGCCATTTTGTAATTCATTAACTATGCTTATAGCCTTCTTTGATTTGAGACGTACTATGACCACAATGTAAGCGTCATATATTTGTCCAGGACCAAGTGTTATGTCGGGAAGAAGAGAGCGATCTATTTCAAGACTGTTGATTATATAGTGACCTTGATCATCCCAAAAACGAATTGATATATTACCATCCTCCATTTTCAAGTTATGCGCATGAGCTTTTCCAACATTCTTAATTGCTAATTGAGTTTCAAGCTTAAGGCCATCCTTGGACATTGAAACCATAAGATATTTTTTTGAACTCTTGAATGGCGACGGAACAATCGTAACATATGGTCGATTATCAAAGAACATTGATTCATTGGAAACTTGCAGAGCATTATCTGCAACTTGACAACTCTTAATAGAGATGAAAAGAGCTATAATCGAGAAAATAAGTGTTAATATTTTCATATTCATTTTATTAATCTCTTATAAATCTAACATCGCAATAAACTGCGAAGTTTGCAAAATAATATCCTTGTTTTGAAATTAGACACTATTCCTCAACCTTTTCAAACACACTCATCTGCGCCTGACCGGGAGTTATACCGAAATGCTTATAAGCTTTCATGGTTGCTTTTCTGCCTTGCAGGGTTCTATCCAGAAATCCCTGCTGGATAAGATAAGGTTCGTAGATTTCTTCTATAGTTCCGGGATCTTCTCCCACAGCAACAGAAAGAGTTTTAAGACCAACCGGACCACCCCCATAATTTTCCATAATAGTATGTAAAAGTCGTTTATCCATATCATCCAGCCCGGCATTATCTACCATCAGCATCTTCAGGGCTTTTACAGCAATATCTTTGGTAACAATACCATCACCTTTTATCTGTGCATAATCACGTACGCGGCGCAACAGGCGGTTTGCAACCCGTGGAGTTCCCCTGCTTCTCCGGGCTATTTCAATTGTTCCATCCGGTTCAATAGGAATATTCATAAGTCCGGCTGAGCGCTTGACTATTTTTTTGATACTTTTTACATCGTAATAATCCAGACGCAGAACCAGCCCAAACCTGGCACGAAGAGGAGATGTAAGAAGTCCGGCTCGTGTTGTTGCTCCAATCAAGGTAAAAGGTTCGATGTCTATTTTAAGGGAGCGTGCACTGGGACCACTATCGATGATGATTTCCATTTCAAAGTCTTCAATAGCCGGATACATGTACTCTTCCACAACATGATTCAAGCGGTGAACTTCATCGATGAAAAAGACATCGTTTCTTTGCAGGTTTGTGAGAATTCCTGCGAGGTCGGGAGCCTTTTCCAGAACCGGTCCTGAACTTGACTTGATTTCAACGTTTAACTCGTTGGCAATGATGTATGCAAGAGTGGTTTTTCCCAAACCTGGAGGACCATAGAACAAAACATGATCCAGCGGTTCTTTTCTTAATTTTGCTGCTTTTATTGATATATCCAAAATTTCTTTTATCTGCTTCTGTCCTACGAAATCATCCAGAATTTTCGGACGAAGACTTCTATCAAATTCCTTTTCACCGGGTTGTTCAACCGGGTTTGTGAGACGTTCTAACATTTATTCCTCTTTTATTTCAGTATGTTTTTTTATTAAGAAACCAACCAAATAAACAATTATTCCGATCAAAATTATTAGAAAAGAAGACAAATAATGTGCACCAAATGAGTAACCTAAAAATCCCAGTATTATTTTCAGAAAACCTGCTATCATGGCAATAATTCCTATTAGTTTTATATAATCATAATTTTGAGGCATTTTTTTCTCCTGTTTGTTACTATTGCGACCTGTCAAGACGTAGTCCCGACAAATCGGGACGAAGTCTGAAGGTTAATAAAACCCCTCTTAATCTCCCCTTATGAAGGGGAGCAAACCATTCGCAAGGTAACTGAATTACCTTTAGCTGGAAATCACTTTTTATTGCAAGGATTTTTTATGGTTTAATAACAATCGTTGAAGGACTTTTTCTTCCTACAGCAGGTCCGTCTTTTACTTTGAAGTCAACATCGGTCATATTTTGCCTGATATATTTTGCACAACTGTATGTACTCAGTTTTGCTCCCTGTTTCATCACAGCATAAACTTTTCGGAATATTTCTTTGCTCCACATTTCCGGCTGTTTTTTGGGTGAGAATGGATCAAAGAAAACTCGGTCGAAATATTCTTCTGGAAGTTTATCAATTGTCTGAAGCGCGTCACCTATGATCAATTTGATAGTGTTACTATGAGTATCGGTCATTTTCAGTTTTTCAGCCAAATTTCGGAAAGCCGTAAATTCTTTTTCAATTTCTTTTGGAACTTCCAATTCTTTGATCGCTTTGATAATTTCTATGTCATTTTCCAGACCAATAATTTGTAATTTTTTGTGCTTTTTTGTGGCTATTATAGAATTGTATCCAAGCCCAAAGCAAAAATCCAATATTTTCATTCCGTCTTCAATTCCAAGGGCATTAACATGTTTTTCAAAAGCTTCTTCATAAGCTCCGGAAAGAGAGTGGTAATGTTCTTTATATTTTTTACTAAAGGCTGTGAAGGAAGCGTCTTTTGTGCGCACGAATTTCATTTAAAATATTTCTTTAATTATTTTCAGGTAAGTCATGTACATTTTTTCATCGAAGCAGATAAAGATTATTTTTTCTATTAAAGAATCTTCAGACAAGAACTTTTTAATCTCTTGTACAG
>JAGLWO010000172.1 GCA_023133395.1 Candidatus Cloacimonadota bacterium
AATTAGAATATTAGTTAAAAACTTGACATTTTACAGCGTATTTAAGAGTTAAGAGATTATAAATCAATATAATTATAAATTAGGATATAATATAAGGGTAAGCATGAAGAAGGTGATTTTATTTTCTAATTTCCCTTGTTTCCTTATTGGTAATAAGTTCTTATGAGAAAATTTATACGTCATCCTCTGGATATTCCAATAGAGTATAGAATCGAAAAAGACGATCCTCATAAAGAGGAATTTATAAATAACATAAGTGAAGGTGGACTTTCCTTTCGGTCAAAAGAATTTATTAAAGAGGGCACTGAAATAGATTTGCGAATACCCATAAGGGACCCGAAATTGGATGTGAAAGCATTGGTGGTTTGGTGTCACAAATGTAAAGATTATTATGATATTGGTGTGAAGTTCATGGACATTTCTACTGAATTCCGTATTAGAATGGTGGAGCAGGTTTGCTATATTGAACATTACAGGAGAGAAGTTCTAAAAAAAGAAGGAAGAAAATTGACAGGTCAGCAAGCTGCCCTTGAATGGGTAAAAGAATACGCTGATAAATTTCCCGGGTAAAGGAGAAAAAATGGAAGAAAAAAAAATAATCAAAGCAGATAAGAATTTACGAAAGTCGGTTATAATTCTTATCGTTTTATTAGTTATTTTCGGTATTTTTTTTATTAATTATTTTCAAAAGTACCTTAAAAGTTTGGAAGCATTGGCTGATGATTCTCCAGAACTTGCTATTGAGAAGATCCTTTCTGCATTGAAAATAGTAACAATATCCATAACTATTTTTTTTACTCTAGCAGGATTGTATTATATTAGATTAGCTATTTTGATTCTTAGGACTAATGAATTTCCACCATCAGGTATTCGAGTAGTAAAAGATACATCATTTGTTACTGGAAAAGATGCACAACGAAGGGGAATTGGAATACTAATCTTCGCAATATTATTGATAGTTATTGGTTTGTTATTTCCGATTTATATGAATAAAATATTCAAGATTTTATTGTTATGAGTTTTCTGAATATTGGAAGTTCTTATGAATCTTTTGAGATTGAATTGTAAACAAAATAATGTATATGTAAACAAACTATTCTTAAAAAAAGTTTTTTAATTTTCACAGGGGATTTAAATATTAAATTATGATCATGTCGTTTTATATTTTTCAAATAATCGCTAAATTTTCTTGGGAAGTTGTTTTATATAAGTCATTTTACTTATTTAAATACCTATTATTTATAAAAAAGTAAAATTATGGAAAATATTTCTTGCAAAAAAAAGGTATAATATAATTTCTCGGAACGAAAATTGCGAATATCTTTACGTACAGTAAAAGGAGGTAGAATGTTCAAATATTTAAAAGACCAAAAGGGATTTAGTCTTATTGAATTGCTGGTTGTTGTAGTAATCATTGCAATTCTGGCTGCTATCGCAGTTCCAATTTACATGAACTACGTTCGCCAGGCAAGGTCCACAGAAGCTCAATCAGCAATTGCAGCAATACGACAAACTTATCGGGTTCATTATCAAACCTATGGAACAACAGATGCTTATGACATTGATGAATCAATGAAGGATGCACAGCTTGGCAATCGAACTAAAAAGAACTGGGAGTTTGAAGTTGTTGGCAATCCACCAAAAAAATATATTGCTACATCAACTGCTGATTTTCCTGAAGGTGAGGGTAAACAAGTCTGGTATGATGTAGATGATGCAACTTATCATGGCTACGGACTTGACGAAGAAGCTGAATCAGAGGAAGAGATCCTCGACTAAATTTGGAGGTATCAATTGACAATCAGGGAATTGTTACAATTTACATCTGATGCCGGTGCTTCTGACCTTCATATCAGTGCTGGTTCAATACCTATGGTTAGAGTATTGGGTCGGATGAAAAAATTGAATCTGCCAAAATCTACTGTGGAAGAAATAGAAGAGCTCATTTTCAGCACAATGAATGATTCACAGATAGCCATCTTTAAAAAGAAACTTGAAATTGATTTCTCTACTAAACTGGATGATAATACTCGATTTCGTGTTAATGCTTTCCATCAAGTTAATGGAATGGGAGTAGCTTTTCGTGTAATTCCTAATGTGATAAAAAGTTTTGAGGAATTACATTTACCTGAGATTTTAGCACGCCTTTCAATGAGACAAAGAGGTTTGGTTCTAGTTACTGGACCTACTGGTAGTGGAAAATCAACTACACTGGCAACAATGATCGACTGGATTAATGAACACAAACATTGCCATATTATTACTATTGAAGACCCGATTGAGTTTATTCATTATAGTAATAATTCTTTAATAAACCAGAGAGAGGTAGGTCATGATACATGGTCATTTACTGCTGCTTTACGTTCTGCTCTGCGTGAAGACCCGGACGTTATTCTTGTGGGTGAGATGCGCGACCTTGAAACTGTTTCACTTGCACTCACCGCTGCTGAAACAGGACATCTGGTCCTTGCTACCCTGCATACAAGCAGTGCAACCAAGTCGATTGACAGGATAATTGATATATTTCCCAAGGAACAACAGGCACAGATTCGTTCTATGCTTTCGGAATCTTTGCAGGCTGTAGTTGCCCAGACCTTGCTTCCAATGAAAGATGAAAGTGACCGTGTTCCTGCTCTGGAGATCATGATAGCCAATGCAGCAGTTAGAAACCTTATCCGGGAAGAAAAGACATACCAGATCCCATCAGTTATTCAAGCTGGTACAAAGGAAGGAATGCAATCAAAAGACCAATCTTTGTTTAACCATGTTATGAATGGTTTTCTTGATCGTAGTATTGCGGAAGAAGTGGCAGATAATCCCAAAATGTTTGCTACAGGGACAGCATTCTAATGTTTAAAAGTATTTTAACTTCGGAAAAAGGTTTTGGCATTGTTCAGATTTTGGGAGCTTTGATCATAGCTACTATAGCTATTGCAGGACTTTTTGTTACTGTGTATTACACACGACATAAAGCAGTAGGGAATTATCATTACCGCGTAGCACTTCTAAAAGCTACCCAGAAATTGGAAGAAATAAAATATAAAAATCGCAATAACCAGATGGGAGCGAATATAAATAATATTTCTTC
>JAGLWO010000173.1 GCA_023133395.1 Candidatus Cloacimonadota bacterium
CCTTGCAGCTTGGTTACCATTGGGATTATTGAATTATCAGCATTTATCGGAATATATTCCACAATTTCGGAAGCTTCGGATTCCATTTCAAATTGATTTACTGTTGTAATATAAAACTGGTAATAGCCCACTATGGGAATAACATACTCATAAGCTGTTCCAACTGTTGTATCTAAAACTTCAAAGAAACTTCCTTCGAAAGAATGGTAAATATTAAAATAACTGAAATCATTGATATTCGGCATATCCCAGGTGATTAGAATCTCATCTTCAACACTTGTCAGAGTTACATTATCCGGGGCAGGAGGAGTTTGAGGTACTGCACCAAAAGTCATTGTACCATAGTCTGTCGGATTGAATAGATTTATATTATCCAATGGCCACCAGCCGTCAAATCCATGCGGGTCAGGCGCATTATCATCCAATACGAAAATCCCCAGACTTGATTCATTCTGAGCACTCGGATTTATCTCCCAAGTTTCAGTTCCGATAGGAACCATAAATTCATACACCAGGTAACTGGCATCCACAGAAACTGCAATCTGGGGGTTGGTAAGATACATTACATTTCCAACTCCCCCTGTATTATAAATTGGACGATATTTAATAACACTACCGGAAGCATAATAAGCAGCCCAGTAATTCCCTTCTGAATCATCTCCTGAGGGTGGAAATACTCCGTCATTATTATCATCGATATAAAGTGCAACCTCATCATGGTCTTCCAGAATGGTATCGTTGTAGTTTATGTATGCCACATAAAGCTCGGTCATATCTTCATTCATCTTGAAATAGCCGATCACACTACCAATTGGTTGGATTGTATTATCATGCGTTCCCCAGAAATCAGAAGTATCCATCATAAAAGCATCATCCCATTCTCCTGCTGATATCTCTCCATCTATAACAGGAGTAGTTCCCACATAAACACTAATTTCATCAACTACAAATCCCGTGCTTATCCATCCTTCCGCTTCATTGGAATAAGGACTCTGAAAACCGCCGGTCAACTCGGCTGTAACCACATAATAGTAATTTACCAAGGGCAATGCCTGATCATCGGTATAAGAAAGTTCTTCTGGACCTACGGTAGCAAACGGAGTTTCGGGATATGGTTCCTGCTCATACACTTTCCTGTAGATATTATAACCCTGTGGATCACCGGAAATTGGTGCATCCCAATTCAGTTCAACCGTGATTCCGCTTGCCTGGCTGGCTGTGAGGTTTTCGGGTGGCGAACCAATCGAATAAAGGGTTATCTCTCCCAGATCATTCGTTTGCCCTTCTACTACAACAACATTCGGTATATTACCTGGAACATAACCGATTTTTGAAAATTCCACATTATAAGTTCCTTCCGGAACGTTATTGATGTTATAATTTCCATCATAATCTGTATAATCAAAATAACCGTTCAATGCGGAGATTTCTACTTTCACACCTGAATTATCATCCGTTCCGTCCAAATTTACCGTACCAGTGATAAATCCACCACCAAGATCACAATCTATAGAATATAAATTGCCACCACTTCCCATTATCCTCATATGAACGGCTTTCCCACCGGTTGTACAGAATGAACCATCGGAAGCCATATCGACAGATACAAGTGAACCGGGTGTATTAATATCGAAAACAGGTATATTACTGTTTCTTCGGAAAAGAAAGAAATCTGGTGTACTATTATCAAGAGGTCCCCAGCACGCAGCAGCAATAAGCGAGCCATCATCATTCATATCGATATCAATAGCATAATCTCCAACATTCTCATAAACCCAGATAGGAGTGGGAGAGTATGTATTGAACAGGTAAATTTCGCCATTATAACCACCAGTAATAAAAACCAGTGTACCAACCGCAATAGTACTTCCATCAGCAGAGACACACATTCCTCCGATCCAGGCAGAACTGCCACCACCACCAACGTGGAAATTCCATTTTTCTTCGTAAGTCTCGAGTGTCTCGTTATATTCATAAACTTGAACATAACCCGCATAATCCCCATTCACGATAATGGAAGCATCATACGACATTGCCGGTGGATTCTGATTGTATTCGGGTGCTTCAAAGATTATAGAGCCATCATCGGCATTCAGAACCCACATTGCACTGATTCCGCCATATTGAGTTAAAATTAGTGTTGAACCATCACCGCTGATAACTAGATTTCCAACTCCACCATCAAATGAAACACTCCAGTTTGGAGTAGGAATTCCAACATCATAAGATTCAACTAACGCTCTATCCTGTCCGCTGTCATAAACTCCAAGAAATATAACGGTTCCATCAGTATTAAAAGCAATTCCCCTAATTGAACCTGCAGCAGTAAATTCCCAGGTTGGAGAAGAAGAAGAGGGATCAAATACCTTCAGGGTACTTCCATCTGCAAGCGCAAGAACACTACCATCTTCCGTCATAATTACCGGATAGTCAAAATCCGCATTATTGACAGCGTGTTCCCATACAGGAGTTGAATTATCCTGATAAAGTGAAGCTCTTTCATCATTCAGATACCATCCTACAAATGATTGACCTGTGGTTTGTGAAACTGCTAATTTTCCTGAGATTGCTGCAGGGTCAGAAGTTTGCCAGAGCAGTTCAACCCGATTATCCCTGCTTTCGAAAGAACTTTTTTCGACATTAAAATTTGAATGTGCTTTTTCGATCTTCACAACTTTTGAACCTATTTCTGGAATAGTTTCAATTTGCTGCATTTGAACTGCCAGTAAACTTTGAACTACTAAACATACAAAAAGAAAGATAATAATTTTTTTCATGATTTTCCTCCCTTATTTACTTTACTTTTTATTATATAATTTTTTTATGTTTATTCATCAATATATTCAGATATATCCAATTGCTTCTTGCTTTGTAATACTGATATTGTTTATACGCGCTAAGATCTGTAACATCAGAACAACTTTTGAATAATTTCTTATCAAACCAATATCTTTTGATAACAATAATGGCATAAACAATAAAAAATATAAAATAGGCTACAGGAAATAAAAAATAAATTACTGTATTCAATTCTTAGATTTTATCAAAAAAATTCTTTTTGTGTTTATTTCTGCTTTTCCTGTCATCGATGTAAGCACCTTCATGTTTATGTTCTTCTTGAATTTTCAGAGCTTCCTGGATGTCATTCGTTCTGCCAAGAATTATATCTTTATTATTCTTAATGGTATATCGTTCCTTATGTTTCATTTACTCTCCTTATAATGTTAGAGTGATTTCTTTTCCTTTTTTTCTTTTTTTATCTTTCTTTTTTCTTTTAAAGAAAGTTTAGATTTTTTTTTAGTTTCATGTGTTCTCTTATCTTTTGACCTATGACTCATTTTAACCTCCAGGTAAAATATTTTCTTTTCCTCTATTTCTTCTCAAAGTTATTATGAACTAGATTCTAAAAAAATGTCAAATAAAATAATTTTTAATTAAGATAAGGATTTCAAATTAAATTTAATTTAGGTGATTATTTTAGCTTTATTCTTGACAAATATTTTTTAAACTAAAAAAAAGTAAATTAAGCATTAAAAAAATTTAAAGGAGATACTATGAAAAATGTGTTAAAGTTATTAATCGGAATTTTAATTTTAATTTCCCTTCTTCTTTCTGCATGTGCTCCCCCCCCACCACCAGTTACTAAAGATCAGTTAGACACAGCAGAAAAAGAAGCAATTACTGAAGAAGAGAGTGCTTCAAAACTTCAAAGTGAAAAAAGCTCTCTTGAAGCAGAACTTTCCGAAAAAGAAGCTGAATTAAAAAGTTTAAAAGAATATCACCAAGAACTTCAGGTTGAAAAATAGGAGTCAATTATGAAAAAATTATTATTAATTTCGTTAGTAGCAATGTTAGTTATACCCATTGTTTTGCAAGCAAGAGTAACTTATCTTTCTGAAGAAGAATACAAAAAACTAAAGAAAAAAGAGAGACTCCATTACTGGGAAAACCTGGAAAATGACCTGGCAGACTTACAGCAAAGAAAAGCAGATGCAATAGCAAATCAAGAGAAATATTCAGCAGAAATAGAAACTCTTAAAGAAAAACTTGCTGTAGCAAATACAGAATACGATAAAGTTCACGATGAGATCCTCATGTTTCTTGGGGTTGATAAATCAGATTTTCCAGCAATTATGAGAAAAATCAAATACTTCAACAATCAAATTGCTAACTGGAACAAATTATCAGATAAAGAACTCTGGAAAGCAAAAAAGTCAGTTCGTGGAATGATAGCTGAATACAATGAATATAGAGAAACCAAGTATGCAAAAGTTCCGGACTTCAGAAAGGATTTCTCTGATTTAGATAACAAGATAGTTAATCTGGGAAACAGCTTGGAAGCTGCTAAACCTAAATATTATGAAGACACCTATACTGTTGTGAAACACGATTGGCTTTCCAAAATTGCTAGATACAGTTTTATCTATAATGAAATGTCAAAATGGCCTATCATTTACAGAGCAAACCGTGACCAGATAAAAGATCCGAATCTAATTTATCCAGACCAAGTTCTGAAAATTCCTCGTGGTTTACCATATGAATGGAAAGTCTTTAAAGGTGAATGTCTGTGGAGAATAGCTTCCTATCCTGAAGTATATGATAACGCTGCAAAATGGCCAAGGATCTTCAGAGCAAATAAAGATCAGATCAAAGATCCAGATCTGATATATCCAAACCAAATTTTTGAGATTCCAAGAGATTAATTCGAATATTTTTAAGAAAGCCTCTCTGTTGTCTTCTGAAAAGGGAGGCTTTCTTTTGTAAACAATCAAGTGACACGATCTAAATTTTTCCTCATATTATTAACATCACTAATAATATCTCTTATACATTTTGTTGTAAGTCCTTACCGCTTTGTTTCCTATCATTATGATCTCAAACTTGGTGAAATTGCTGAAAAGGATATTATTGCACCTTTCGATTTTTATGTTTATAAAGCTCCTGAAACATTAAGAGCAGAACAGGAAGCAGCTGCAGCAAAGGTCCAACCCATCTACAAAGTTTCCGAGAACCTGAAATTCAATGCGCAAAAAAATCTGGATTTTATAATACAACATTTCACACTTTCCTATAATAAAGATGCTGTAAGTATAAGAAATAAACTACTTCAGAATGGTTATGATATATCTATCGAAAATGTTGTATTCCTTCAAGATAATAAACGTCGTCAGAAAGTATATAATTATTTGATTGAAGAGTTTATGAGAATTTTTAATATTGGAATTTACCCTGATAATTATCGCTATCAGAAAATTAAAATTGCAAAGATAAACAAAATTACCGAATATGAATTAAAAAGACTTTATTCTCTTGAGGAAGCAAAAAACAAACTCATCTCAAAATTAACTTCCAATAAAGAGATAAATGCAATTAGAGAAATGGCTGATATCATTCTTATCGAAAATATTGTGATTGATGATGAAATGACCAATCTTGAGAAACAAAAAGCCAGGGAGAACGTTCCTCTCACCATCGGAAAAGTTCAGAAAAATGAAAAAATAGTTAGTAAAAATCAGAAAATTACATCCATTGAATTATTAAAACTTTACTCTCTTATAAAGGCTCAAAAAGAGCAGCAAGCTGCAAAAAACAACTATGAATTACTTCTCTCTTCCTTCGGTGTCTTCTTGCTCTCAATGCTCATTTTTATACTATTTTATTATGTTCTGTCGTTATTCTTTCAAAAGGAATTTTCATCATATCCACGGCTTATCGTAATTTCATGTAGTATTTTAGTGTCAGTAATTTTGACAGTTTTCGTGAACCAAATTTTAAAAATCCCCTCATTGATCATACCTTTTAGTTTTTCTGTCCTATTAGTAGCATTGATCTTCAATCCGCATATTGGGATACTATTTAATTTCATAAACTTAATTTTTGTTTCATTATTTCTAAACTGGAGCTTCATTAATCCTGCCATATTGAGTCTGGCAACTCTTGGTGGTATAATAGCTCTTAAAAAAATGAAAAAACAACAAGAATTTTATCCCTTATCCTTATACCTGTTACTATTTTTCTTCATCGTAATAACAACTGTTTCAATCATCAGATTTGAAGATATTTCCATCTACTTATGGCATCTTTTATGGGGAATAATTTCCTGCGTTACATCAGTTGTCGGGCTAATCTTACTTACTCCCTTTGTAGAAAGAAAATTGAATATGGCAACGAAACAGATTTTACTCGAACTTCTTGATTTTGATAATCCACTTCTTCAGAAAATGTCTAAAATTACTCCGGGTACTTACCATCATTCACTTATTGTGGGAAATCTTGCAGAAAGCGCTGCTGAGGCAGTAGGAGCCAATCATCTGCTCGCTCGTGTAGGAAGCTATTATCACGATATTGGTAAAATCGAAACTCCACAATTTTTTATAGAAAACAACCCTGAATCTTCTGAACTACACGATAAAATGCTGGCAAATGAAAGTGCTATATTAATTAAAAAACACATTGCTGATGGAGTATCTCTCGCTAAGAAATATAATCTTCCAAAACCGGTTATAGAAATTATTCAACAGCATCACGGAACAGGTCAAATACGTTATTTCTATAATAAAGCTTTAGAAACTAATCTTAATATTGATGAAGAACAGTTCTACTATGATGGTCCAAAACCTCGATTAAAGGAAGCTGCAATAGTTATGATCGCTGATATAGTTGAATCTACGACAAAATCTCTCGAAGAATTTTCTGAAGAAACAATAAAAAATGTTCTTGATGACACCATCTTAAAACTAATAAATGATGGGCAACTCGACGAAACTCCAATAACTTTGAAGGAACTTGAAACCATCAAAACTTTTATGCTTCCTATTATTATGGGAGTTTACAGGAAAAGGCTTGAATACCCTGAAAAATAAATCTGTTATAATCGAAAATCATACAAATAAATTTTTTCCTTCTATAATATTTAAAAATATATTGGAAATGGTAGTAAAAGAAGAAAATCTGTCAAAAAATAGCTTTGTGAATCTCGAACTGAGTGATGACAGCTCGATTCGTGAACTGAATAAAAAATACCTAGGTAGAAACGAACTGACTGATGTAATTTCTTT
>JAGLWO010000174.1 GCA_023133395.1 Candidatus Cloacimonadota bacterium
CCTGAAGAAACAAAAAGAATATACGAAACCCTTCAACTGGTTGATGAAGCATTTTTATATGATTTCTATATTGCACTTTTCTCAGAAATAAAAACAAATATTCCAGCATCTTATAGAAAAAAATATGTCAGTAATTTCCCTCAATGGTATGAAGGAGATAAGATTGTAGTTGAATCGGATAAAATTATCGGTTATACTTCTTCGAGTTCGTCTAACCTGGTTTCTGCCTGGGAAAATGCAGCTGAAAATGCCAGATTGGAAATTGCAAAATACCTGGAAAAAGAAGTTCAATCTGCTCTTATTAGTAAAGATGAGGAGATCGAAAAATCTATTGTTCTTGAAACAAGTAAAAAACTTATAAAAATGAATATTACCAGAAGTTTTGTTTCTTCCGAACTGCGAGATAATCTACGCAGTTATAAAGTATATCTTGAGTTGGTAATGATAAAATAAGGAAATAAAATGAAAGTAATCGCAATTATTCCAGCACGTTATGAATCGACCAGATTTCCTGGAAAACCTTTGGTAAAACTTGGAACAAAATATATTATCCAGCATGTTTATGAACGTGCATTGAGCAGTGGTTTATTTGATGATGTAATTGTTGGTACTGATGACCAGCGTATATTTGAAGCTGTTGAAAGCTTTGATGGTAAAGTTACTTTGACCGGTAAACAACATAAAAGTGGAACAGACAGAATAGCTGAGGTTTGCAGGAAATTGCCATATTATCAAGATGTTGAAATCGTGGTAAATATCCAGGGTGACGAGCCATTCATCGCAAAAGAACCATTAAAGAAGTTGATAGATGTTTTTAATGACCCAAAAATTGAAGTAGCTTCTCTGATGCACAAACTTACTAAAGATTTCAAGAATCCAAATATTGTGAAAGTTGTATGTGATAAGGATAACTTTGCTCTTTATTTCTCTCGTTCATTAATTCCTTTTAACTTTATTACGCACCCCGCACCCCGCAACCTGCAACTCGAAACCCGCACCCCGCACCCCGCACCCCGCACCCCGCAACCTGTATTTTATAGACATATTGGTGTGTATGCTTTCCGAAAGGAAGCACTTCTAAAATTTGTAGAACTACCTGTAAGCAAATTGGAGCAAGTAGAAAAATTAGAACAACTCAGGCTCTTAGAAAATGGCATCAGGATAAAAATGATCGAAACCGATTACGAAGGTTGTGATATTAATACTCCTGAAGATTTGGAGAAAGCGAAGAAGATGTTAAGTAAATAGCCACCTGCCTTTTCATCCTTCACAGTGCTACGGAGAACGGGCGTTAAACTAAGGCATTGCATTCGAAGAGAACGAACAAGCACGAAAAAATTTTACCACAGACTAACACTGACAAACTCATCCAATTGTTTTTCTCTTGAAAAAGAAGGAACATAAGAAATACAAGAAGAGATGTCTTTCTGACGTTTCTCGTAGCTTAGCTCTGGAAGACTTGTCCCGACTTAGCTGGACTATTTTACTAACAGACATTTACCTATTTTTGTTTGAGTTCCGCTTTTTATCCTGTAAAAGTAAATACCGGAACTTTGATTTTCTGCATTCCAGATTATTGAATGCTTCCCTGATTCTTGATATTCGTTAACTAATGTTTCTATTAACTGTCCTTTGATATTATAGATTTGAAGTTTAATTACTTCCGGATAAGGAATTTGATAGGATATAGTCGTCTTTGGGTTAAAAGGATTTGGAAGGTTTGATAGTGAAATCTTAACTGAGTAACTAACATTTTCTTCGATATTAACTTCATCTTTGAATATACAGAATAATTGAGGTTTTGCCCAATCTGGTTGTGTACTACCAGTTAAAAACGCCACCAGGTCGGGTTCACTATCCCAGTCCGTATCAATCTGGAAAGCAATACGGTATTGAGTTTTATCTCTTTCCATTTCATAATCATGGATAACACTGGTAGTAACATCGAGATAGCGATAACCATTTATTCCGCTTTCTGTAATTGTGCCAATATTGTTTTGATATGTGTAAGGATTTCCCACATCCCCCTTTTCCCAATCTACTATATCCAGTTCGTTTCCGTAATTAATGTGGCTCATTATACATTTGATCGTATCTCCACCCGCTACATTCCAGACAGGGAAATCAGTGTATGTGCCGGTGGAAGCATCGTATCCACCTGAATCATATTGATAAAGACGTACATAAACACTATCAATATGATATCCCTCAGGAATATCCGGCAGATAAAACGAGATGTAGGATCTAACATATGAGTTTGGATCAGGATCAATATAACTACCACAATGATCTCCAAAAAACATATCATACATCCAATTATTTACTTGATAAGCTTGTGCATTTTGGCTGAAATTTATTTCACCATCCAGCAGTGGATCGGAATAAACGCTGTCTATGATGGTGTCTGAAAATAAGAATGTAAAATGTAAAATGAAGAATGTAATAATGATAAATTTCAGCTTCATCTTATCTCCTATTTTACTAACAGGCATTTGCCTGTTCCGGTTATAGCTCCGGCGTTGATTCTATACATATATACACCGGAACTTTGATTTTCTGCATTCCAGAATGCAGTATGTTTCCCTGCATTTCTATTTTCGTTCACGATAGTTTCTACCAATTGCCCTTTTATGTTATAAAATTTCAATGATACAAATGTTGGCTGATTAATTATGTAACTTATTTTCATCATTGTATTCACGGGATTAGGGTAGATATCTAAATAAACTGAAGAATTCTTATTTATATAATCTTTTACTGCTACATTTTCCTTGTAAATAAAGTAAATTATTGGAAGCCATTCACTATAGATTGATTCAGATGTAACAAATGTTACGTTGTCTGACATGTAATCCCAATCAGTATCAATTTCAAAAGCTATTCTATACTGACTTCTCTGTCGTTGATTAGCGACATCATCTAAAACATAGTCTGTAACATCAAAGTATAAATAATCAGTACTATCAGTTATTGTTATTCCGATGTCATAATGATAGGTATAAGGGCTATTATAATCTCCATGTGTCCAATCGGAAACATCCAATTCATCTCCATAGTCAATATGGCTCATAATGCATCTTATTGTGTCTCCATTAGGTACATCCCAAATTGGTAAATGATACAGAATGTTATTACCACATGCCCGGTATTCTGTAATTTTAATGTAAACACTATCTATATGATAACCCTCGGGAATTGAAGGAATGTCAAATGAATAATATGATCTGGAATAGCAATTTTCATAACCACTATCACCCGTCGTGGTCGCATCATGTTGGTCACCATTAAGTATAACATATTCCTGGGTAGGTTGAAAAAATTGAATCTCCCCGTCCAATAAAGGATCAGCATAAACAGAGTCGATAATTGTATCAGAGATTAAGAATGTAAAATGTAAAAATGTAAAAAATAAAATAACAAGTTTTAATTTCATCATGTTCTCCTCGTATAATATGTTTTTATATTTTAGTTCTTTATCTCATTCATTCTTTTTCTGCCAGCCCGTAGATGTTACGAAACCATTCGAAGAATTATGCAAACTAAATTTCCTGTAGATATTGACGTTGAATTCTATATTTATCTTACTCCGT
>JAGLWO010000175.1 GCA_023133395.1 Candidatus Cloacimonadota bacterium
GCTGTTCTCGTTGCCCAGGAAATGTCCAAGCTAAAGCTAAAACCGGAAAACAACAATAAGATTTACCGTTTGAATCTGGTGGATATTACAGAAAAAGCCTTAGATGGACTTCGCAGTTATATGAAGGTACAGCTTGTAAAAGCTGCAGAAAAATCAACTGTTTTTTTAAGACAGGTTTATTCGGATAGGAAAGATCTGATCGAGAATGCTGATATTATCAATACTTTCGTGGATGACACTTACGCACTCTTAAATTTCACAACAGATTATAATATTGCTAAGGGTTCACATCTTATCTTCGAAGCAATATTTGAAAATGAAGAAATTAAGATCAAAGTACTGAAAAATTTAAAGGAAATTTGTTTACCAGATGCTTTATTCCTGACCAATACTTCCAGCATCCCAATTTCCTATCTCGATAAACAAGCAGGACTGAGTGGAAGGATCGTAGGTTATCATTTCTATAATCCTCCTGTAATTCAGAAATTGGTGGAAATCATTTATGCTGATAACACAACTGAAGAATTGAAAGATATCGGTATGGAATTTGGTAAGAGACTTCGCAAAAAGTTAGTTCCGGCAGCAGATATTTCCGGTTTTATTGGGAACGGGCATTTCAGCAGGGACGGTCTTTATGCCATGAACAAGGTTGAAGAACTCAAAGATGAATACGGTTATCACGGTGCTCTATATATTATGAATAAAGTATCACAGGATTTCCTGATTCGTCCTATGGGGATCTTCCAACTTATCGATTATGTTGGACTTGATGTTTTCCAATCGCTGTTGAGAGTGATGAGAACACATCTCAAACTAGAGCACCTGAATAGCGACTTACTGAATAAATTTATGGATAAAAAGATCGCAGGTGGTCAGAATCCGGATGGTTCACAAAAAGACGGATTTATCAAATATGAGAAAAATCGTCCTGTCGGAGTTTATAACATCGAGGAAGAAAAATATCGCTTGTTCGATGAAGATTGGAGAGCAGAAATTGACAAAAAACTTAATCCAACCAATGAGAAATTTGCACCATGGAGAGCGCTTTTGATGGATGCCAAAAAAATGGAAAAACTAGAAACTCATTTCAATAACCTGAAAGGAATAAATACTTACGGCTCAAATTTAGCTCTCGACTTCCTGAAAACAACCAAAGAAATTGGCGAAAATCTTGTTAAAG
The DNA here is from genome assembly GCA_023133395.1 of Candidatus Cloacimonadota bacterium. Lineage (GTDB taxonomy): Bacteria > Cloacimonadota > Cloacimonadia > Cloacimonadales > TCS61 > JACNIV01. The sequence goes on from JAGLWO010000175.1 coordinate 1,181, forward strand.
ATGGAGTAGCAAATTCCGAAAAGGAAGTGAACGAAGTATTAATGAACGGATTCTTCTGGCTTTACGGTCCGGTAAATAATTTCATATAAAAGGAGTAATGATGAGTTATTTTAGAAAAAAAATTTATGCATGTGCACCATATTATACAGTTGCTCTGGGAACAGGGAGAAAAGAATTCCATCCTAAAAAACCCCGACCCGGAATTGAACACTACATAAAAGAAGCAGGTTTGGGTTCGATTAACCAGATTCAAAACCCGGAAAATATTGATGAAGGTGTTATCGGAAATTTTATGGCAGCACGATTCTGCAAGCAGGGAAATCTTGGCGGATTTTTCCCAATGGTCCATCCAACATTTCAGTATAAACCCTGTATACGTGTAGAAGGAGCATGCGATTCCGGTGGATTATCTCTTGTTACGGCTATTAAAACAATTCTTGCAGATATGGCTGATGTGGTTATGTGCATTGGTGTTGAAGTTCAAAATTCAGTTAAAGCAATTTACGGTGCAGACTTTCTTGCTGGAGCTGACTGGTTTTCTGGCAATAGAAAAAAAGGTCATGTTTATTTCTTTCCTGATTTGTTTTCTCAGCGTGCAGGTGCTTGCTATGAAAAATTTGGTAATGAAAAAGTTAGAACAGGTATGGCTCACTGGTATGTCAATGCCATTGAAAATGCACGTAAAAATCCGGATGCACAGGAATATCACAACAAAAATTCCGACCTTTTAGCAACTGGTATGACACCACCAAATCCAAAAGCTTTCTGTGAGCATATCAATGTATTTGACTGCTCAAAAGTCTCCGATGGTGGATCAGCTTTGATATTTGCATCCGAAGAGGGACTTAAAAAGATCGGCGTGGAACAGAAAGACGCTATCGAAGTTGTTGCTTATGCCCAGGTTCAGGATAATCTTACCACTCCCCCACCTGATTTAACGAAACTTTCTACTTGTGCAGTTGCTGCTAAAAGGGCTTATGAACGAGCAGAAATCAAACCCTCTGACTTGAGTTTGTTGGATGTGCATGATTGCTTTACTATCGCAGGATTACTGGCAGTTGAAGCTGCTGGTATAGCTGGTTATGGAGAAGGTGCAGATTTCATTACAGATGGAAATACAAAATCCGATGGAATCATTCCTACCAATACAACAGGTGGTCTGGTTGGCTACGGACATCCCACAGGAGCCAGTGGCGTGCGACAGGCTATAGATGTTGTGAAACAATTATTAGGAAAAGCAGGTGACTGCCAGGTGAAAATTAGCTCTGATAAACTTTTTGGAATGATGTCCAGTATGGGTGGAAATGATAAAACCGTTGTAGCTATGATATTCAGGAAGGAGTGAAAGCAAAATATAATTTTATAAAAAATAATTAACGAACCAAAAATTAATTTATATTGAATTTACTCGAAAACTAATATACTTCATCTTAATAAACTTAGAACATGGAGATATATTATGACCAACTTGAAAGACATTTCACATTTCC
>JAGLWO010000176.1 GCA_023133395.1 Candidatus Cloacimonadota bacterium
TTCCAATGCAGGCGGTTATGGGTTATGATGATAATATATTCTATGAATTCAGAACTGGTTTGATCTTCAATGGATTTGAATGGATGCTTGGTGGAACATTCTATCACGGATTTTTCCGATACGGAACAGGATTTGGATTGGATTCAGCTATTGTATTTAAATTCTAAATTTTAAACTAATTTAAATAAAGCGGGTTGCGTTAACCCGTTTTTTTTATTTATAACAACCCCCATCTTTTCCTGAAGAATAATTCCAGGCAAAAGCTGATCAGGAATAAAGCAATAAAGTACCATTTTCGATAAACTGGTAGTTCAGTTTTAAGTTCTTCTCTTTTTGGTTGAGCTTTAGGGAAATTGAATTTCTCAAGTTCACTTTTGGTTAGTATTTTCCCATCAGTTTGCTCGGAAATATAGGAAAGGAGCGGGATATTGAACCCTCTATCGCGATTTTCCGGGTTATCCCGGGTAATAATAAATTCACCCTCAGTTTGAAGTTTGGTTCTCTCATCATAAATACTAAAGGAATATTTTCCTTCTTCGATGTGTTCTATCTCAGTATAATATTCATCGGCTTTTGCAATAAGATATCCTTCATATACTTTTTCGTTCTTTTCGTTTTTGATAATAAGTTTGGCATTTAAATCTCGAATAGGAGTTAGCGTTTCATCATAAGCGTGCAGTCGGATTTTAATTTTTTCACCAGCAAAATAAGTGTTTTTATCTGTAAATGCAAAAAACCTATCCGAACTCTTCTGGCTGAGCCATGAGTTGATGTTTGTGATGAAATTATTATAATAATTTTTTGAATCCCAGAGTTGCCATTTCCAGAGGTTATGGAAGGCAAACTGTAGAACTTTACCTTTCTCAAATTCAGTATACAAAATTGCTGGACTCCTCTCTTCATTTTCTAATTGCGCCAGAATCTTAGCCTGTACCTTTGGTTTAACATAATAATAAGTAACAGGTGGAATATTCTCACTTGCTGTCTTGTCTTTGAAATAGAAAGTTTCGTATTGTTTACTATCTTCTGTAAAATAAAGTGTGGATTCATATGTTGAACTTATCCTGGAAGATGCAGCAGGCAATATTTCGGATAGTTCATTGATTGGTTTGCCAATAATGAAAAGTCCGCCACCACTCTTCACAAATTTCCTGATAATTTTTACCTCTTCAGAGGAAAATTTAAGGGTATTATTGTTAATCAGAATCAGTACAACAGTTTGTTCAATTTCCTTTTGCAATTTCACTCTTTTTTTAATTTTTTTCAGTACCTGCTCCTTAAGCAGGAATATATGCTCCCAGTGTGGATTTCTGGTTATGGAATTGATAATAAATTTAATATCCCAATTTAATTTATCCGATATAATAAGAATTTTCGAACGTTCATCAAGAACCTGGATTGCTCCCTGGAATTTGTTGTTTGCGACATTAATTTCATTCGTGGAATCTGATTTTATTATAACTTCAAAAGGTTGTAGTCCAGTTTGATTGAACGATTTTTCAAATATAAGTTGCTGGAAATTTCCAAACTCAAAATCCACTTTTTTAATTTGTACAGGGTTGTTACTTATAACAAGTTCAACGTTAGCTTT
>JAGLWO010000177.1 GCA_023133395.1 Candidatus Cloacimonadota bacterium
CTGGCTAAAGAATTAGATTACAAAAAAGGTGAAGCAGAAGCGATCAAAAATATCGGGGGAGCTTATTATTACCTAAACGATTTTGAGACGGCAGTGGAATATTTTGTTCAATCACTAGAACTGCGCAAGAAGATCGGTGACAAACGAGATATCATCAATGCTTTGAACAACCTGGGAATTGTGCAGGAAAGTATGAATAACTATGACCAGGCGCTCGATTATTTTCTGGAATCATTGAAGATAGAAGAGGAAATCGGTAATAAGAATGGTATCGCAGGTTCTTTGAATTATATTGGTCTTGTTTATAAAAAACTGAGTAATTATAATAAATCTCTGGAGTATCTCCGCAAATCTCTTAAATACTACGAAGAAATTAAAAATAAATACGGAATTGCCAATACTTTGGGAAACATCGGAATGATTTTTGGAAATCTTACAAACTATGAAAAAGCATTAGAATACCATTTTAAATCTCTGAAGATATACGAAGAAATTAAAGATACAAACGGTATAGCCAGCTCCCTTGGCAATATTGGGATCATTTATGATGACATTGGTAATACTGATATGGCTTTGGAGTATTATAAAAGGTCACTGAAAATAGAAGAAGAACTTGGGAATGTATTTGGAATTGCAGGAAAGCTGAATAACATTGGTATTATTTATGATGATTTGGGTGAATATAATACTGCCTTAGATTATTACCTACAATCTCTGAGATTATATGAAGAGATGTCTGATAATAATGGAATTGCTGATGCTTCAAACAACATCGGTGTAGTCTATGAAAATCTGAAGGAATACAATAGATCCCTGGAATACCTTCTTAAATCTCTTGAAATGTACCGGAAAATCGGACGAAAAAAAGGTATTGCTGCTTCTTTAAATAATATTGGATCAGTCTATTTTAAGCAGAAAAACTATAAACGAGCTCTGAATTGCTTCAAACAAAGCCTAAAAATAGCTAAAGAGATTCAAATCAGGGACCTGATAATTGAGATCTATGAAAAAATTTCTAAAGTATACTCTGTGAGAAATAATTATCAGAAAGCACTGGAGTATTATAGATTGTATTCAAGTACTAAAGATAGTATTTTTTCCATAGAAAGAATGGAAATAATAGCTGGTATGGAAACTACTTATGAAGTTGAACTTTTATTAGAAGAACAGGAAAAAGAAATTGAACTTTTAC